>VHCN01000037.1 GCA_016871675.1 Verrucomicrobiota bacterium | reverse complement strand
AGTTTGCAACCGAGAAACCCCAAAACCAATGAGGATGACATGAACAAGGACCGAACTCCAAACCTGCCTTCACCGGATGCCATCGAGCAGCAGTTGATCAAACTCGGCACGCTGCTCCCCCGCGCCGGTGCGCGAGGGGCTCCTGCACTGCTGCGACAAGCTCCGCATGGCCACTCCTGACAAGCTCGTGTCCGTTGTGCTCTATGGCGGACTGGCGCGCGGCGAAACCGCCGAGCGCAGCAGCAACGTGAACGTGATGCTCGTGTTCCGTGAAGTGACCCTGCTGCTGCTGGAATCCATCCGTCCAGCCATCGAGGCCGCCGTGGTGGAGCGAGCACATCGCCTTCACGCGCGCGGGCGGCATCCAAATCGGGCATTTGACTCCGCTGCCCTTCATGCGCGAGGCGGTGGAGGCGCTCTGCCGGAATGTCGCCGTCGCCCGCGGGCGCATTGGCCCGCGGCTCATCCTCGAGAACATCACCTTCAGCGTCACCCTGCCCGGCGCAGAGATGCCCGAAGCGGAGTTCATCGGCGAGGTCCTCGAACGCACGGACTGCGGGCTGTTGCTCGACGTGACGAACCTGCACGTCAACTCGGTGAATCACGGCTACGACCCGCTGGCGTTCCTCGATGCGCTGCCGATGGAACGCGTCGTGCAACGCCCATCACGTGGGCGTGGCGCGGCGTGACGGCCAGCTTGTGACCCGTGCGCGAGCCCTGGCTGCGGTGGCCCCTTTTTCGACGCCCATGAAGTCGTTCCGCTGGCCCACGGGCATCGCGACCGCGCTGCTGTTCGCGTTCCTCTACGCGCCGCTGCTGGTCGTGGTCCTCTTTTCATTCAACGCGTCGCGCTTCGGCACGGGCTGGCACGGCTTCACGCTCCAGTGGTATCGCGCGCTGTGGGAGAACAACCTCGCGCTCGACGCCGCAAAGAACACGCTGCTGCTGGCGGCGGCAAGCACGGGCATTTCGACGGTGCTCGGCACGATGCTGGGTGTCGGGCTGGCGCGGCGATTCCGGGGCGCGGGGCTGGTGCAGCGCGCGCTGTATCTGCCCGTGTTCATTCCGGACGTGGTGCTGGCGGCGTCGCTGCTGTTGTTCCTCGGGCTGCTCCGCCGTTGGACCGGCTGGTTTGAACTGGGGCTGATGACGATGGTGCTCGCGCACGTGACGTTTCAAATTCCGTTCGTGGCCATCGTGGTGCGCGCCCGGATGTCGGGAATGGACCCGTCGCTCGAAGAAGCCGCGCGCGACCTCGGGGCGACGCCGGCGCAGGTGTTCCGGCACGTGACGCTGCCGCTGTTGGTGCCGGGCGTGCTGGCGGCGGCGTTGCTGGCGTTCACGCTGAGCCTCGATGATTTCGTCGTGAGCTTCTTCACGAGCGGTCCGGGCTCGACCACGCTGCCCATCCTGATTTACTCGTCCGTGAAACGTGGAATCACACCGGACATCAACGCGCTCTCCGCGCTCCTCGTGCTCGCCGCCGCCGCCGGGACCGTGCTCGTGACCTGGTTGCGCAGAAAAGTGCCATGACGCCCATCCACGCCATCCTCCGCCTCGCCCGGTGGTTTGTGCTGCTGCTGATCGCCGTGCCCGCCTCCGGACAGTCGAAGCTCAACATCTTCATCTGGAGCGAATACCTCGACCCCAAGGTCGTCGCCGGGTTCGAGAAGCTCCACGCGTGCAAGGTCACCGTGGATTTGTATGAAGACGCCGAGGCCATGCTCGCCAAAATCCAGGGCGGCGGCGTGTCGCTCTACGACATCGTGGTGCCGCCGGACAGTTCGGTGCCGACGATGCTCAAGCTCGGCCTGCTCGCGCCGCTGCGGCACGAGAACATCCCGAACCTCAAGAACCTCGACGAGCGCTTCGCCAGCC
The DNA here is from genome assembly GCA_016871675.1 of Verrucomicrobiota bacterium. NCBI lineage: Bacteria > Pseudomonadati > Verrucomicrobiota > Verrucomicrobiota bacterium. The sequence goes on along the minus strand of VHCN01000037.1, from coordinate 30,122 downwards.
CGCCATGGGATCGCGGCAACAAGTTCACCGCCGCGTATCAATGGGGCACCGTGGGCCTGTTCGTGCGCGCGGCCCGTGGACGGCCGCTGCCCGAGACGTGGGGCCTGCTGTTCGACGCGAAGCTGCAGCCCGGCAAGTTCGTGATGCTCGACACCGCGCGCGACACCATCGGCGCGGCGCTCAAGTTCAAGGGGCACAGCTTCAACTCCACCGACCCGGCGCACCTGCGCGAAGCGCGCGACCTCCTCATCGAGGCCAAGCGGCGCTCCTCGGGATTCGAGGGCGGCGTGGGCGGGCGCAACAAGGTCCTCGGCAAAGCCGCCGCCGCCGCGATGGCTTACAGCGGCGACGCCGCGCGCGGCATGGCCGACGACAAGGACACGCGCTACCTCATCCCGCGCGAGGGCAGCATCCTCTGGGTGGACAGCCTCGCCGTGCCCGCGAAGGCGCCGCACCGAGACTTGGCGGAGAAGTTCATCAACCACGTGCTCGACGCGCGCGTGGGCGCGCAGCTCTCCGACTTCATCCAGTATGCGACGCCGAACAAGGCCGCGCGGCCGTTCATCAAGAAGGAGGATCTTGCGAACCCCGCCATCTATCCTCCGCCCGAAGTGATGCAGCGGTTGGAGTTCCTCGAAGATCTCGGGGCCGGAACGCGCCTCTACGACGAGGTGTGGACGGCGGTGAAGGCGAAGTGACGCGGCACTTGCGCGATGCATCGTCTCTGCTTTACTCCGCGCGCATCCATGAACGCCACGGTTCTCATCATGTCTTCGCTTGCCCTGCCCCTGCTTGCCTCGGCCGCTGCGCGGCCGGGAACGAAATTCGCCACGCGCTCGGAGACCATCGCGCCACACGGGATGGTTTGCACGAGCCACGCGCTCGCATCACAGATCGGGCTCGACATCCTCAAGCAGGGCGGCTCGGCCGTGGACGCCGCGATCGCCGCGGACGCCGCGCTCGGTCTCATGGAGCCGATGAGCTGCGGCATCGGCGGGGATTTGTTCGCCATTGTGTGGGATGCGAAGTCGCAGCGGCTTCACGGGCTGAACGCAAGCGGGCGTTCGCCCTACATTCTGACCATCGAGCATTTCCGCACGAACGGGCTGAGCAAGGTGCCGAGTTACGGGCCGTTGCCGGTCACGGTGCCGGGTTGCGTGGACGGGTGGTTCGAGCTGCACAAGAAGTTCGGCAAGCTGCCGATGAAGACGATCCTCGCCGCAACAATCCAGTATGGGCGCGAAGGGTTTCCGGTGCCGGAGGTGATCGCGGGCGGGTGGCCGTCGGCGCGGAGCCCGCAGGCGAAGTATCCGAACTTCCTCGAAACCTACAATCCCGGCGGCGTGCGGCCGCGCAAGGGCGAGGTGTTCCGCAACCCGGACCTTGCGCGCACGCTGGAGCGCATCGCGCGCGGCGGGCGCAACGCGTTTTACAAGGGAGACCTTGCGCGCACGGTTTCGGCCTACATGCTGCGGCACGGCGGGTTCATCACGGAGCGCGACCTGGCGGATCATCGCTCGACGTGGGTCGAGCCGGTCTCGACGAGCTACCGCGGCTACGACGTGTGGGAGCTGCCGCCGAACGGACAGGGCATCGCGGCGTTGCAGATGCTCAACGTGCTCGAGGGATACGACCTGAAGACATTCGGCTTCGGCAGCCCGGAGCACATGCACCTGTTCATCGAGGCGAAGAAACTCGCGTTCGAGGATCGCGCGCGGCACTACGGCGACCCGGAGTTCAGCAGGATTCCCGTGAAGCAGCTCATCTCGAAACGCTACGGGGCCGAGCGGCGCAAGCTGCTCGCGATGGACAAGGCGGCGCCGGCCTACGAGCCGGGCCGGCCCGAGCTGCACGGCGACACGATCTATCTCACCGTCGCGGACGCGAAGGGCAACATGGTGAGCTTCATCCAGAGCAATTACCGCGGCATGGGCAGCGGCATGACGCCCGACGGGCTGGGCTTCTGCCTGCAGGACCGCGGCGAGGGCTTCAACATCACGGACGAGAAGCACCCGAACTTCTACGCGCCGCACAAGCGGCCTTTTCACACGATCATCCCGGCGTTCGTGACCCGGGACGGCAAGCCGTGGATGAGCTTCGGCGTGATGGGCGGCGACATGCAACCGCAGGGGCACGTGCAGATTCTGCTGAACCTGATTGACTTCGGGATGAACCTGCAGGAGGCGGGCGACGCGCCGCGCATCTACCACGTGGGCTCGACGGAGCCGAACAGCCCGGCACGCATGACCGACGGCGGCACGGTGAACGTGGAGGAGGGCTTCCCGCTCGCGTCGCTCGAGGCGCTGCGCAAGATGGGGCACAAGCTCGGCCGCACCTCGACAGGAGCCTTCGGCGGGTATCAAGCCATCCGCTGGGACGCGACAAACAAGGTTTACATCGGCGCCACCGAATCGCGGAAGGACGGGCAGGCCGTTGGGTATTGAGAACACGAACCAGCAAGGTCCGGTTTGAGCGCTGCAGAGACTCTTCGAAGAGGGCTTGCCAATCCCCGCGCAGAGCGGCACGGTGACGACGATCACTGAAAAGGCCATGACCTCCCTCACCTTCCTTCAGACCTGCCGGCGCGCGCGGCACGCCGGTTTCACCTTGATCGAATTGCTCGTCGTCATCGCCATCATCGCGATACTCGCCGGCATGCTGCTTCCCGCGCTGACGAAGGCGAAGGAGAAGGCCAAACGCTCGGCGTGTCTCTCGAATCAGAAGCAGGTTTCACTCGCGCTCGTAATGTATGGCGGCGAGCAGGACGACCGCACGCCGTATCAGGATTCGCAGGGACAGGCCAACTTCGCGACGACGACAACCGTCAACTTCCTCGGGTTGCTCCAGCAGAATCTCACCACCAACAGCAAGGCGTTCACCTGCCCGGGCGCCCGGACAGAATGGCAGGCGGCGGGCAATGTCGCCAACGAGACAAACGACACCATCTACATTGCGAATGCCCTCATCGTCTCAGCCGCGAATTTTACGCGGCGATTCGCACTGGTGCCGAGCCCGAGCCGGCTCATCGGCCTTCAGGAGAGTTCCGCGCGGACTCATGTCGGATGGCTGCGTCCATCACGCGTGAACCTCGGCCCTCCGGCGGCCGCCGGACCGCGCACCTACACGAACTGGCACCTGACCCGCAACCCGAACACCTACGTGCCGATGTATCCGAACGGCTGGGAGTTTTATTCCACCACGCACATGGGCGGCGGCAACCTCATCTTCATGGATGGCCATGTGGAGTATCGTCATCACACGATGCTGACGAGTGGTGACTTTGGCTTGGCAAACGAACTGACGGGCTCGACTGCAGACACTGTGTCCACCCCGTTCGGTGCTCCCTACTTGGGCACGTTTTAGCGCATGCGGCGCATCGGGGCGACCACCAGATGAAATGGAATCGATTCGTAGTCGTTCTCGCGCTCGGACTGCCTTCGGGTTGCTTCACGGGTTGTAAACCGGAGCCGTCTGCCCCGGTCGCACCTCCGGTCAGTCCGGTTCCTAAAAAGCCGCCGACGCCACTGCCCCAAACTCCTGCGAACATCCCACCCACGGCAACCGCGCCCTCGTCCGGACCGGCGGTGACGCCTGAACCAGTTCAGGACCGGCTCCCCACAGCCCCCGCGGACGCCGCGCTCCGGAATCCTGTCCACGTCCAACTCACGGAAGCCGTCCACCTCTACCTCATGGACCATCGGAAGATGCCGGCAGACTTCCAGACCCTTGTCCGCGACAAATACGTGAAGGAAATGCCGCAGGCGCCGCAAGGAAAACGCTACGCCATCGATCGCAGGCGACTACAAGTCGTGCTCGTAGACGCGCAGTAGCCCCGCGCCCCGGCCGGAAAGCTCTCGGGAGCGACCAAGTCAGGCTGTTTGCTCGGGTGCCGACCCGGAGCCGCCGCCGGTGAAAGCCACAATCGGCAGCACGGCGAGATTCACGACGGGAACCAGAAACAGCAGCGCCATCCAGCCCGGCTGCGATTCGGCGGGAGAATTGTAATTGAGCGGCCTTCCCGGCTCGAACACTCTCTCGCCGAGCCCGAATTCAACCACACCCCTTCATGCCCTCCATGCTGATCCTCGTTCCGGTCGCGCTCGCCGTGCTGCTCATCGGGTATGCACTCGCCGTCTATAACGGGCTCGTCGCCCTGCGCAACCAGTTCAAGCGAGCCTTCGCGCAGATCGATGTGCAACTCAAGCGGCGCCACGACCTCATCCCGAACCTTGTCGAGACGGCGAGGGGCTACCTGAAGCACGAGCGCGCCACGCTCGAGGAGGTCACCACAGCCCGCGCTGCCGCGGTCTCCGCCGCCTCGCGCGCCGCCGCGAATCCCGCGGACAGCGGGGCAATGCGGGAGTTGCTCCGGGCCGAGGGCGCGCTCGTCGCCGGGCTCGGCCGCTTGCTGGCCATCGCCGAGGCGTATCCCGATCTCAAAGCCGACCAAAGCATGGCGCTCGTGATGGAGGAACTCAGCGCCACGGAGAACCGCATCGGATTCGCGCGGCAGGCCTTCAACGACGCGGTGATGGTCTACAACACGCAGGTGCAGTCGTTCCCCGCGAACCTGCTCGCGCGCGCATTCCATTTTGCCGAGGCCCCGCTGTGGACGATCGACAACGACGCCGAGCGGGAGAATGTGAAGGTGGCATTCAACTGAACGGCCCCAACCCTGCATGGACTTCTTCGCCAAACAGGAATCCGCGCGCCGCAACACCGGCCGGTTGCTCGTCCTGTTCTTCATCGCCCTGGCCCTCATCGTCACGGCGGTCCATTTGGTCGTCAGCGCGTTGGTGCCGTTCGTATTGGAGTCGCGACAGAGCCGAATCGACGACCCGGTCTTGATCGCGATCAACATCGCGGCAACTTTGCTCATCGTGCTGTGCGGCGCGGGCATCACCTGGGCGGGCCTGGCCGGCGGCGGCTCAGCGGTGGCGCAATCCTGCGGCGGCCGGCAGGTGGACCCGGCCAGCCTCGACCCGCTGGAGCGCCGCTTGCTGAACGTGGTCGAGGAAATGTCCATCGCCTCCGGCGTGCCCGCGCCGGCGGTGTTCGTGCTGGAGGATGAGGACGGCATCAACGCCTTCGCGGCCGGGAAAACCACGAGCGACGCCGCGGTGGCCGTGACCCGCGGCGCGCTGCAGAATCTCACACGCGACGAGTTGCAGGGCGTGGTCGGCCACGAGTTCAGCCACATCCTGAATGGGGACATGCGGTTGAACATCCGGCTCGCGGGCTGGCTCGGCGGCATCATGGGCCTCGCGGTGGTGGGCAAAGTGCTCGTGCAGTTGATCAGCGATTCCCGTGGCCACCGTTTGAGCAGTCGGCGCGACAAGGGTGCCAGCGGGATTCTCGTCGTCTTGTTTCTCTTGGGACTCGCGCTGCTGGTCATCGGCTACCTCGGCGTGTTCTTTGGCCGGCTCATCCAGGCGGCGGTCTCGCGCCAGCGGGAGTTCCTCGCCGACTCGTCCGCGGTGCAGTTCACCCGCAACCCGCTCGGGCTCGCGGGTGCGCTCAAGAAAATCGCCGGCTTTCGCCACGGCTCCGTGTTGTCCACGCCACAAGCGTCGTTGCTCCGGCACTTGTTCTTTTCGAACGCCGCGAGACCCTCGTGGCTCGACGCCCTGATGGCGTCGCACCCGCCGATCAACGAGCGCATCCAATGGCTCGACCCCGCGTTCAATGCCGAGATGGCAAAACTCGCCGCCGAGCCACGCCCCGTTTCGTCGGAAGATTCCGCCAGGCCGGTCGCTGGATTGGCGTCCGGCCCGGCGGCGTTCAAGATGGACCGACGCGCCATCGCGAACTTTCCGCTCGCCGTCGGCGACGCCCGGTCCACAGACCTCAAACACGCGGCTGACTTCGTCCGCGCGCTTCCGGACGCGATTACGGTCGCTGCCCGCGATCCGCACGGGTCGCGCGCGCTCGTGTTCGCGCTGCTGCTCAGCGAGGAACCCGCGGTGCGCGCCGGGCAGATCGCCCGGCTGCGGGAGCAGTCGGACGCGCCCGTTTGCGACGACCTCGCCCGGCTTGAACCGCTTCCCGAACTGCGCGACCGGGCTCGAAAGCTGGCGCTGCTCGACCTTGCGCTCACCGGCCTGCGGCGGATGAACCGCTCGCAGTTCGAGCGTTTCAACTCAATCCTCGACGAACTCATCGCGAGCGACGGGTGGCTGGACTTGTTTGAGTTCACGCTCAAAAGAGTGCTCGCCCGCCATCTGGGCATCTTCTTCGGCGTCATCACTCCGCAAGCCGCCCGCGGCAAGTTGCTCACCTTCCGGCGCGAATGCATGGTGCTGCTCTCCTGCCTCGCCCGGCAGGGCCACAGAGGCGACCCGACAATGGCCGCCGCCGCGTATCGCGCCGGGTGGCGTGAATTGCTGCTGTCGAACCCGTCCGACGAGCCGTTACCGCAGGACGAATGCAAACTCGACGCGCTCGGCTCCGCCCTCGACGCGCTCGGTGCCGCGGCGTTTCCGATGAAGAAGCGGATCCTCACCGCATGCGTCGCCGTGATTTCCGCGGACGGCTCGGTGCGCGTTGAAGAGGCCGAACTGCTTCGCGCCATCAGCAATTCGCTGGACTGCCCGGTGCCACCCGCCGGAATCCGGTGACGAAACCGAAGGATGCGGTTGACGCGCGCAGCGAGTTGCAGAAGATGCGCCGGTGAATTCCATGAAGGCCGTTGGTGCGTCGCTGTTCGCCGTTTCGCTGTCCATCGCCGCCCCTGCAGCGCCCAACCAACCCGGCTCCACCCCCGACTCGCGCTGGTTCAACACGATGGTGGCCCATTGGACCGACTACGGCACGCGGGACTACGTGGACTTTCTGGCCGAGGCCCGGCCCGAAGTCGCGCAGGTCGGATTCTACGGCGTCACGTTTTTCAGCCTGGCGCACACGCCGCACCACAAGGGCTATCCCGCGCATCTGCCGGTGCGGGGCACGGACGAGTGCGGGAGGTTCTTCGAGGACCTCAACCGCGAGATTCACTCGCTAGGGCTGCGCGCCGTCGGGCACTTCAACACCACGTTCATCTTCGGCGAACACACGAACCGCGCCGGTTTTTTCGAGTGGTATGCGAAATGGGATGAACCGCAGCTCGGCCCCAAGCCCGCCGCGGATCCGGTCTCGATGCTGCAAGTGGACGCGACCGGCAAGGTCATCTCGACGCTCAGCTACCGGGTGGGCGGCTGGCCCGAGTATCACGGGTGCCTCAACAACCCGCAGTGGCGCGCCTGCCTCAAGGCGATGGTCAAGCAGGCGGTCACGCGCGGCGTGGACGGGCTCATCGCGAATTACTTCTACCGCCGGGACTGCATGTGCGCGCACTGCGTCGGCGGCTTCCGCGCGTGGCTTCAGACGAACTACACCGCCGCGGACTTGACCGCAAAGCTCGGCATCGCCGACTTGAGGACGCATCGCTTCGCCGACATCCCGTCGTGGCACGACCCGAACCAAACCACCCCCTACAAGATGGCCGCGTTGCGATGGACCCAGGAAGCGCTCAAGCACGACTTCGACGACGTGTTCATCCATTACGGCCGCTCACTCAAGCCCGGGCTGATGGTCGCGCAATGGAATCATCTCGGCGCGTTCAGCCAGATCAACGGCGACGAACGCAGCGCCCTGCCCGGCGGGCTTTGGGGGCGCGGCGAGGACTATCTGTGGTATTCCACCGGCAATGCCGCCTCGCAGACCGACCTCGCGAACGGCGACCTCGGCGACGGGACGCTGCAACTGCGCTACATCCGCGGCGCGTTCGGGCCGAAGCCGTTCGTGCTCGGCAAATACGAGCAAACCCGCCTGCGCGCGGCCATCGCCGAGGGCATCGCCAACGGCGGCGCAGGAATGGGTTTCTACGCGAACTTCAAGAATCCCGCGGGCCGCTCCGCGCTCGTGAGTTACTTCGACTTCGCCCGGCGGCATCGCGACCTGTATCTCGGCGCGCAACCCGCGGCCGAATTGCTCGTGCTTTATCCGCGGCGCGCGGTGCATGCCGGAACCGTCACTCCCGTCGAGCAGTTCAAGCGACTCGGCCGCCAGCTTGTTCGCGACGGCTTCGCGTTTGACGTGGTGCCCGATGACATCGTGAACACCCGCGATGTGCTTGGCCGCCGCGCCCTTGCGTGGTGCGACGAGTCGGCCATGGATGACAACGCGCGATCGGTGATCGCCGGCTTCCGCGGTGTGCGGCTGCCCGTGCTCTCCACGAATCTGCCCGCCGTCGCCGCGACATGGGGCGCCAATGAACTCGCCGGCGTCACCCGCCGCGAGGGACACCCGACGGCCGTGATATCGCTGATGCGCCAGCCGGAACCCCGGCGGGTGCTCGTCCACCTCGTGAATTACAACCGCACCGAGCCGCCCGCGAACGCGAGGATGGGCCGGGGGCCGCAAGAGGAGAATCCGATGGCGTGCGAGCAAGTGCCGGTGCGGCTCGCGCTCGGCGCCGGGGAACGGGTGAAGTCAGTCCGCCTGCTCTCTCCCGACTCCATGGCTGTTCCCGAGAAGTTGCCGGTGAAGCAGTCCGCCGGCTACGCGAGTTTCACCGTTCCGCGGGTGCTTGTCTACGCGGTGGCCCGGGTGGATCTGGAGCAAGCGTCCGCGCCGGAACGGCGGTGAAATTCAAACGCAGGGCAAATGCGAGGCGCCGGCACGGGGCTTACTTGTCGTCCTTCTTCGCCGCGCCGCCGAGGGTGACGTCCACGCCATGCTTGAGCGTGAGGTCTTGATGCGCCCGCGGTCAGCCCACGATCCCCGAAACCAGTTCACCGTGAATGTCGGTGAGCCGGTAATCGCGCCCCTCATGGCGGAACGTGAGCAGCTTGTGGTTCACACCGAGCTGGTGCAGCAACGTCGCGTGGAAGTCATGCACGCTCACGGGGTCGCGCGTGATGTTGTAGCCGAAATCATCCGTCCCGCCGAACACGCACCCGCGCCGGAAGCCGCCGCCCGCCACCCACACCGTGAAGCAGCGCGGATGATGGTCGCGCCCGAAGCTGGTCGGCTTGATCTCGCCCTGGCTGTAGCTCGTGCGCCCGAATTCGCCGCCCCAGATCACGACCGTGTCGTCGAGCAATCCGCGCTGCTTCAGGTCCGTCACGAGCGCGGAGGCGGACTGGTCCACCTCCTTCGCCTTGCCCGGCAGCGCGCCGGGCAACCCGCCGTGATGATCCCAGTCGCGGTGGTTCAACTGGATGAACCGCGCCCCGCGCTCGACGAGCCGCCGGGCGATGATGCAGTTGGCCGCGAAGCTCGCCTGCCCTTTCTTCGCGCCGTAGTGCTCGAAGATGGAGTCCGGCTCGCGCGACAAGTCCATCAACTCCGGCACGCTCGCCTGCATGCGGAACGCCAGCTCGTAGTTCTCGATCTGCGCGGCGATGGCCGGGTCGCCGAGCGCGCCGAGTTGAAGGCGGTTCAGCTCGTTCATCGCGTCAATCGTCGAGCGCCGCGTCTCGGTGCTGATGCCCGGTGGATTCGAGAGGTAGAGCACCGCGTCGCCCGCGCTGCGAAACGTGACGCCGCCGTGCTGCGCGGGCAGGAAGCCGCTGCCCCAGTAGCGCGACTGCAACGGCTGGCCCCCGCCGCCGGAGTTGAGGCAGATGTAGGCCGGCAGGTCGGCGTTCTCGCTGCCGAGGCCGTAGCCGCACCACGCGCCCATCGTCGGCCGGCCGGGCTGCTGGTGTCCGGTGTTGAAGAACGTCACCGCCGGGTCGTGATTGATCGCCTCGGTGAACATGGAGCGGATCCACGTCGCGTCGTCGGCGAGCTTCGCGATGTTCGGCAGCAGCGTGCTGAAGTCCATCCCGCACTGCCCGTGCTTCGCAAACGCGAACGGCGAGCCCACGCAGAACAGGTTCTTCTGCCCGCTCGTCATGCCGGTGATGCGCTGGCCCTGCCGCACGGAGTCGGGCAAGTCCTTGCCGGTCATCTCGACGAGCTTCGGCTTGGGATCGTAAAGGTCGAGGTGCGACGGGGCGCCGGACATGAAGAGGTAGATGACGCGCGTTGCGCGCGGCGCGTGGTGAAGCCGGCCCAGCACGCCTCGCCCGGCCGCGTTGGACGGCGGCGAGCCGAACGCTTCGGGTCGGAGCAACGACGCGAGCGCGAGCGCGCCGAGCCCGGTGGAATTGCGCTGGAGGAACGCGCGGCGCGTGAGATGTCTCGCGGATTCGGGGTTCATGGAGTGAGTGTCTCGTTGAGGTTCAGGATGACATTCGCGACAGCGGTCCACGCGGCGAGTTCCGCCGGCGCCGCGCTCTCCGGATTCTTGAAGTCGCCCACCTTCAGCAGCGATTCAGCAGCCGGCTTCTCGGCAATGAATCTCGCGCGCTGCGTCGCGAGTGTCCGTTCGATCACGGCGCGTTCCGTCGCCGTCGGCGGGCGGGCGAGCGCAAGCTTCCACGCGAACTCCAGCCGCGACGCGTCGGTCGCGCCGCCGTCCCTGAGCACGCGCGCCGCGAACGCCCGGGCGGCCTCGACATAGACGGGATCGTTCATGAGGACGAGCGACTGCAGCGGCGTGCTCGTGCGCGCGCGGCCGGCGGTGCAGACCTCGCGGTTCGGGGCGTCGAAGGTCAGCAGGCTGGGATACGGCGTGCTGCGGCGCAGGTAAATGTAGAGCGCGCGCCGGTACTGGCCGTCGTCGCGCTGGTGCTTCCACCCGCCGCCGGCCATTTCGTTGACTTCCCAGATGCCCGGCGGCTGGAACGGGAAGACCGCCCTGCCGCCCAGTTTCGGGTTGAGCAGGCCGGCGATGGCGAGCGAGTTGTCGCGCACGAACTCGGCGTCCATGCGGAACCGCGGCCCGCGCGCGAGCAGGCGGTTTTCGGCGTCCTTCGCGAGCAGCGCGGGTGTGACCGCGGCGCTCTGGCGAAACGCGTGGCTCATCACGACTTGCTTGAGCGCGCGCTTCACGTCCCAGTCGCGCGCGAAGTCCGCCGCGAGCCAGTTGAGCAGCTCGGGATGGCTCGGCCACTCGCCCTGCGCGCCGAAGTCGTTCACCGTCTTCACGAGCCCCGTGCCGAAGAGCATCGCCCACAGGCGGTTCACCGTGACGCGCGCGGTGAGCGGATGGCCGCCCGATGCCAGCCACTGCGCAAGGTCGAGGCGCGTCGGGCGGTTCGTCGGGTTGCGCTCCGGCCCCGGCAGGAACGCGGGAAACGCAGCGCCCACCTTTTCGCCGTTCTTGTCGTAGGCGCCGCGCACCTTGATGAACGTGTCGCGTGGTTGCTCCATCTCGGCCATGACCATCACGCTGGGCACAAGCTTGTCGAGGTCGGCCTTCGATTTGCGCGCGTCCTCGGCCGACCGCTTCGCGGCGATGTAATCCGCGGCCTGCGTCTCGCGGAAAAACTTCCGCAGCTTGTCCGTCTGCTCCTTCGTGCGCCTGGCGGGCTCGATGGCCGCGAGCGCGAAGGTCGGACCTCCCGCGAGCGTGGCCACTTCGGCATCGCTCAGCGCACGCGTGAAGATGTGCAGGTCGTCCACGCGTCCCGTGAATGGCGACGCACCGCCCCCGCGCCGGCCGAGGGCGAACGGCGCGGCGGTCTTGATGCTGCCCGTGAGCCGGTCCTTCACCGCCTTGGTCGCGACGGGTTGTCCGTTGACGAACACCTTCACGCCCGCCGCCTTGCCCGAGCCGTCATAGCTGAAGGCGACGTGTTGAAACGTGTCGAACGGCAGGTCCTTCTCCGTTTGCACGTGGATCGCGTCGTCGGGCCATTTGTGGATGAGATGCACGCTCGCCTTGCCCGCGTGAAACTCGAGGTCCCACCCGCGCAGCGGACCGTCGCGCTCCATCTTGCCGAGCGGCGCCCCGGACGGCGTGTTCTTGAGCCGCAGCCAGACGCCGACGCTGAACGTGTCGGACTTCTCGAAGTCGTAGCGCGCGCCGACGTCGACATGCCCCCTGCCCTCGACGCGGAGCGAACCGCCCTCCGCGCCGTCGGTGAAGCTCGTCTCGCCCGCGAGTTTTCCCTCGATGGGCCGGCCATCGTGCGTCACGCCGTTGCCATTCGCATCAAGCGGGAAGCGGTCGAACGGCCCGCTGACTTCGCGCAGCCGCGAATCGCCCGCAAGCCTGCGTTCCCAGTCGGTTTGCGCGGCGTCAAGTTTGCCCTCGAGCGCCTTCACGCGCCCGTCAGCGGCGGCGATGTGGTTCGTGAGCCTGGCGAGTTCAGCCTCCTGCTCGGCCGAGGGCACGGGCATGCGCGGCTCGGGATTTTGCGTGCGGGTGCCGTCCTTGCCGCGCTCGGGCACGTTGTGGAAGAATGCGTAGAGCCCGTAGAAATCACGCGTCGTGACCGGGTCGTATTTGTGGTCGTGGCATTGCGCGCAGCCGACTGACATGCCGAGCCACGTCACGCCGAGCGTCGACACGCGGTCCACGATGTAGATGTTCAGGTATTCGGCATCAATGATCCCGCCCTCATCGGAGGTCATCACGTTGCGCATGAAACCGCTCGCGAGCTTCTGCGCGCGCGTCGCGTTTGGCAGCAGGTCGCCGGCGAGCTGCTCGACGGTGAAGCGGTCGAACGGCTTGTTGTCATTGAAGGACTGCACCACCCAGTCGCGCCACAGCCACATCTCGCGCAGCGAGTCGTTGTGGTAACCCGCCGTGTCCGCGTAACGCGCGAGGTCGAGCCACGGCACCGCCATGCGCTCGCCAAAGTGCGGCGATGCGAGCAACCGGTCCACGACCGCCTCGTAGGCGCGCGGCGACGTGTCGGCGAGAAATGCGTCCACATCCGCCGGCGTCGGCGGGAGTCCCGTGAGCGCGAGGGTGGCGCGCCGGAGCAACGCGGGCTTGTCCGCCCCGGCAGACGGCTGAAGCCCCTCCTTCGCGAGCCGGGCGAGGATGAAACGGTCAATCGGGTTCGCCGCGGCCACCGGTGAACTTTGAACCTTGAACTTCGGACTGTGAACATCCGGCGGCGCCGGCGCAGTGACGGGCGCGAACGACCAGTGGCTTTGATAGGGCGCACCCGCCGCAATCCACCGCCGCAACAGCTCGCGCTGCGCGGGCGTGATGGACTTGTGGAATTCCGCAGGCGGCATGAGGTCGTCAGCCTTCTTCGCGAAGAGCCGCGCGACGACCTCTGATTTGTCCGGCTTGCCCGGCACGATGGGGACCTTGCCGGACTTCGAGGGCTTGAGCGCCTCGTCGCGAACGTCGAGCCGGAGGCCGGCCTTGCGCTGTTGCGCGTCGGGCCCGTGGCACGCGAAGCACGTGTCCGACATGACGGGCCGGATGTCGCGGTTGAAGTCAACCGCCTGCTTCGTGGCCGCATCAACCCGCGAGGGTTGGAGTGCCCCTGTCAGCAGCAACGACACCGAAACCGACGGGATTGAAATTCTCACCATCATAAAGTCAGCGAGTTTGACCACGGTCGCACGGCGACATTCAAGCGTGTGCGGGCTCGATTTCGCCCCTGCTGGAGCGCGCGCTCGCTTGCAGCCCGCCGAGGCATTCGGCTTCGAGGCGATAAAAGCCCGTGACAGGTTCATCCGGAACGCCGCCCAATGCGAGCAGCTCGGCGCACCGCGCGGCGGGGAGGGCTCGCCCAAGGTGCTCGTGTGAAATCCCCTCGACGAGCATTACCCACGACGGGATGTCGGTGGGGCTTTGTCGTGCCAGTTTCTCCGCGGTGGGGATGCTCGATCCAGCCGTGTCGGCGCAGCCCGCGTGTGCCCCGACGATTCCCGGTTGCGAGAGCAGCGCCGGAATCGACTCGTCTGCCAGCATCTGTCGCATCGCCGCATCGCGCCCCATGCTCACGGCGAAGCGAAGCGTGGCGATCACGCCGCCCTGCCCTGTTCCGAGCGAACCAGCGACGCGGCATAAACCGCGCGTGACGTCGCGAAAATGCGCGACCGCCTGTTTCGTCCACGGCGTCGGCGCGTTGAGCCGCGCGAGGTAGTCCGGACCGACGAGCACGTCGAACGAGTCCACTTCGTAGAGGTTGAAAAACTCCTGCCCCTCGCCGGCGACGCGGATGTATCGGCGGCCGCGTTGAAATCCAGGAATCGCAAGCCGCTCGGGCATGTGCTCGCGGTTGTGCCACTCGTAGAAAGTCCCCAATCCCTCGGGCGCGATGTCGTGCCAGATGGCAACGAATGCCCGGCCCGCGAGTCCGCTTGTGTTGGAGGGTGGCATTGCTCAGGAGACGACAAGCCGCCGGGACAGGCGCTAGTCGCGCGGCCGGTCGGGATTGAGCGCCGCGCCCTTGATGCAGGCGTGCGACTTGCTCGGCTTGGAATGGTCCGCGTCCTGCTTGGTGTAGTTGAAGGTGGCGTCGAACAAGACGAACTGCGCGGCGGAAGCAGGCGGGCCCGCGAACGCCAGGAGGAGCGCCAGGCGGACAGCAGCGCCGAAAGCCGGGGCTTGATGCGGAATGAGGTTCACGCCGAAACGGTGCGCCCGCCCGTTTTCGCTGTCGAGTGCCAACTCGGCTCCCGCCGCGGCCGCGCGATTCGAAACCGGACTTCAACCTCCCCGCGCCATTGACACCCTTGCGGGGGTTTGTTGTCCTCGCCGCATGAACAAACGCTCCCCGCGCGCGCGTCGCGTGACCTCACTCAAAGTTCTGCTCCCGATCGGCGACGCCACGGAGGTCATGGACACGATGTATCCGATGTTCCGCCTGCCGGAGGATGGCTTCGAGGTGGTGGTGGCCGGGCCCGAGGCGCGCCTTTACCACGGCGTGATGCACGAGATCCCGCCCACGGCGGACGGCGAGCCCAAGTGGGACATCACCCGCGAAAGCGCCGCGTATCACGTGCGCGCGACCGTGGCGTTTCGCGACGTGGACCCGCGCGACTATTGCGGCCTGTTCGTCTCCGGCGGCCGCGCGCCCGAATACCTGCGCTACGACAAGGACCTGCTGCGCATCACGCGGCACTTCTTCGACGCGAACAAACCCGTTGCGGCGCTTTGCCACGGCGTGGAGATTCTCACGGCCGCTGACTGCATTCGCGGGCGCACCGTCACGACCGTGGCGAAGTGCGCCCTCGACGCGCAACAGGGCGGCGCCACCTACGTCAACGAACCCGTCGTGATTTCCGGCAACCTCGTGACCTCGCGCGTGTGGATGGACAACACGTGGCTGCTCAAGGAGTTCGTGGCGATGCTCAAGCGCAGCACGGGACGCGGGTAGCTCATGACGACCACTCCACGATCGAGGCGCGAGTTCCTCAAGCGCGGCAGTGCGCTCGCCGCGAGCCTCGGCGTGTCCGTCCTCGGCGCCGCGCCCGCGCCGGCCGGGGTGACCCTTGGCTTCAGTCTTTACGGCATGAAGCCCCTCACGCTCGACAAGGCGCTGCAAACGTGCGCGGCGATCGGCTACGATGCGGTCGAATTCCCGCTCATGCCCGGCTACCCGACCGAGCCGAAGCTGCTCACCGCCGACGCGCGACGCGACCTTGCCCGGCGCCTCGCCGCGCTCGGCCTCCGGCTCGGCGCGTTGATGGAAAACCTCCCGCTCACAGGCGATGCGAAATCACACCAGCAAAACCTCGACCGGATCAAGGCCGCGGCCGAACTCGCGCACGCGATCTCACCCGCCGCGCCGCCGCCGCTCGAGACGGTGCTCGGCGGAAGGCCCGACCAGTGGGCGCTCTTGCGCGACGGCTTCGCCGAGCGGCTCCGCGGCTGGGCCGAAATCGCCGCGGCGCACAAACTGGTCGTCGCCATCAAGCCGCACGTCTCCGGCGCGATGCACCTTCCCGAGCACGCGCTCTGGTTGCTCGACCAGGTCCGCAGCCCGTGGATCAAGGCCGCCTACGATTTCAGCCACTACCAGCTTCGCGGCCTCGCGCTCGCGGACACGTTGAAGGCGCTGCTGCCGCAGTCGGTGTTCATCCACGTGAAGGACAGCGAGGGCGAACTCGGCAAATTCAAGTTCGTGCTGCCCGGCGAGGGAACGATCGATTACCGCGATTATTTCAGCCGGCTGAAGGAAGCGGCGTGGACCGGGCCGGTGATGGTCGAGGTGAGCAGCCAGGTTTTCAACCAGGCGGGTTACGACCCGTTCCTCGCGGCGAAGAAAAGCTACGCCGCGCTCGCTCCCGCGATGAGCGCGGCGGGATTGCGCGCCGGAGGCAGGTAGCCACCGCGCCGTCTAGCGCTGCACGCGCGCGCCGCCGCCCTTCATCAACTTCTCCACCTCGCCCTTGTCCGCCATCGAAGTGTCGCCCGGCGTCGTCATCGCCAGCGCGCCGTGCGCCGCGCCGTAATCCACCGACTGCTGCGGGTCGCCCGTCGTCATCAGGCCGTAGATGAGCCCGCTGGCAAAACTGTCGCCGCCGCCGACGCGGTCCAGTATCTCCAGGTCCGGATACTTCCGGCTTTCGTAGAACCGCCCGCCCATCCACGCGATCGCCGCCCAGTCATTGCGCGTCGCAGTCTTCGCCGCGCGCAGCGTCGTGGCCGTGACCTTGAAATTCGGAAACGTCTTCACCGCCGTCTCGATCATCCGCTTGAACGCGCTCACGTCGATGTGCAGCAGGTGCTCGTCCGCGCCCTCGACCTGGAAGCCGAGGCACGCCGTGAAATCCTCCTCGTTGCCGATCATCACATCCACGTGCTTCGCGATCTCGCGGTTCACCTCCTGCGCGCGCCGCTGCCCGCCGATGGATTTCCACAGGCTCGGGCGGTAGTTCAAATCGTAGCTCACCACCGTCCCGTGCTGCTTCGCCTTCTGCACGCACTCGATCACGAGCTGCGGCGTCGTGTCCGAGAGCGCCGCGAAAATGCCGCCCGTGTGCAGCCACCGCACGCCGAGCTTGCCAAAGATGTGGTCCCAGTCGAAATCGCCCGGCTTGAGCTGGCTCGCCGCCGTGTGGCCGCGGTCCGGCGTGCCCACCGCGCCGCGCACGCCGAAGCCCCGCTCCGTGAAGTTCAGCCCGTTGCGCGTCTCGCGCCCGATGCCGTCAAACTTCGCCCACCGGATGAACGGCGTGTCCACGCCCCCCTGCAGGATGAAATCCTCGAGCAGACGCCCCACGTCATTGTCCGCGAACGCGGTCGCCACCGCGGTCTTCATGCCGAAGCACCGCCGCAAGCCGCGGGCGACATTGTATTCGCCGCCCCCCTCCCACACCTTGAACTCGCGCGCGACGCGCACCCGCCCTTCGCCCGGATCGAGCCGCAGCATGATTTCGCCCAACGCCACCATGTCGTAGGCGCAGGAACCGGCCGGTTTGACAGTCAGGGAAGCCATGATGAACAGGAATTCGTCGTGCGGTGCGGCATTCGGGACGCTGAACCGCGCGGTGCGGCGTCAGCCCGCCCTCGCGCGGCCGCGATATTTGGAACGCCGCGCCGCGATGACAACACATTTCTCGGGCTCGACGCAACACGGAGCGCCGCAAGCCTCGCGCCTCGGGCGACTGGTGGATCATCGGCCTCGCCAACCGCAAGGATTCCATCAGCCTCCACATCTGCGCCGGCGACAAGGACGGCTACCCCGCCGAGAACAACAAACACCGGCGGCATCATGCTGTAGGCAAAAGGGACCCGCGCTACATGTGCGCGATCATGTTGTCGCCGAAGGCGGAGCACTTGATCTCCGTCGCGCCTTCCATCAGGCGCGCGAAGTCGTAGGTGACTTTCTTGGAGCCGATGGCGCCGTTGAGGCCCTTGAGGATGAGGTCGGCGGCTTCGGTCCAGCCGAGGTGGCGCAGCATCATCTCGCCGGAGAGCACCACGGAGCCGGGGTTCACCACGTCCTTGCCCGCATACTTGGGCGCGGTGCCGTGCGTGGCCT
This sequence comes from Verrucomicrobiota bacterium, assembly GCA_016871675.1. Classification (NCBI taxonomy): domain Bacteria; kingdom Pseudomonadati; phylum Verrucomicrobiota; species Verrucomicrobiota bacterium. The sequence continues at coordinate 12,351 of VHCN01000037.1, read as the reverse complement.
CGAAGATGGCGTGGCCGGTGATGTAGTTGATGTTGCCGCCGGGCGCGATGCCGATGCCGCCGACCTGCGCGGCGAGGGCGTCGCTCAAGTAGTCGCCGTTGAGGTTGAGCGTGGCGATGACGTCGAAGTCGGTCGGGCGCGTGAGGACCTGCTGGAGGGTGATGTCGGCGATGGCGTCCTTGATGACGAGGCCCGCGCCGGGTTTGCCCTCGGGAATCCTGCACCACGGGCCGCCGTCCATCTCGACCGCGCCGAAGTGTTCCTTGGCGACCTTGTAGCCCCAGTCGCGGAAGGCGCCCTCGGTGTATTTCATGATGTTGCCCTTGTGGACGAGCGTGACGGACTTGCGCTTGTTCTTGAGGGCATAGGTCATGGCGCTGTGGATGAGGCGCACGCTGCCGGAGTAGCTCACGGGCTTGATGCCGATGCCGACCTGCACGTCGCACGGGAAGCCGGCGGCGCCGACGAGCTTCCAGAATTCCTCGGCGGCGGGCTGGGTGCCGAAGCGGACTTTCTTGAAGTCCCTGGGCGAGGTTTGCGCGAGCCATTCGAGGAACTTCCTCGTCTCGGGCGAGCCGGCCTGCCAGTCAATGCCGGCGTAGATGTCCTCGGTGTTTTCGCGGAAGATGACCATGTCCACCTTCTCGGGGTGTTTCACGGGGCTGGGCACGCCGGTGAAATACTGCACGGGACGGAGGCAGACGTAGAGGTCGAGCATCTGGCGCAGCGCGACGTTGAGCGAGCGGATGCCGCCGCCGACGGGCGTCGTCAGCGGGCCCTTGATGCCGACGAGGAATTCCTTGAACGCCTCGACGGTGTCGTCGGGCAGCCAGTTGTTGAACTTGTTGAAGGCGGCCTCGCCGGCGAAGACTTCCATCCATGCGATCTTGCGCTGGCCGGCGTAGGCTTTCTGCACCGCGGCGTCCATCACGCGCACCGACGCCGCCCAGATGTCCGGCCCCGTGCCGTCCCCGCGGATGAAGGGGATGATGGGGTTGTTCGGGACGTTGAGCCTGCCCTGGCTGATGGAAATCTTGCCGCCGGCGGGAACAGTGCATGTGGAGTAGGGCATGAGGAGTTGAGGGTTGCAGGTTGAAGGAATTCGCGTTTGCGTGCGCGGCGGGCCGCGCAAAGAGGACGCTTTGTAACGGACGCGGAAAAGCGGCGCAAGCGGTTTGAGTTCTTCACTCCGATTCTGCCGCGCGGCGGGCGGCGAACTGGCGCAGCAGAGGAATCTTCGAATCGCCGGCGAGCTTGAGCGCGCGGGGCAGGTCGGTCTTCACCATCGGCTCGAAGGCATACCAGAGCATGAGGGGAAGGTTCGGGTCGGCGGCGTCCTCGGCGCGCGAGGCGAGGCCGGCGAGGATGCCCCAGCGGTCGGTGTGCGGCATGCGCTGAAGCGCGCTTGCGAGCGCGAGGCGCACTTTGGGCGACGGGTCTTGCGCGGCCATCGCGGTGAAACGGCGCACCGCGCCGGCGGACGGTTTTGATTCGCACAACAGGCGCACGGCCCACGCGCGCACGTGTTCGCTCTCATGGGCGAGTTGTGCGCGGAGGAAGTCCTCCTCCAGCCCGCCCGTCGCGTGCAGTGTCCACAGCGCGCGCAGCTTGCGCGTCACGTCCGGATGCTTCGCAAGCATTTCGTTCAACGATTGGCGCGCGGCGGAGAGATCGCGTCCGGCGGCGGCGCGTTCCTGCAACGCGCGGCGCGCGTGGCGGACCCACCAGTCGTTTTTGTGGAGGTGGAGTTGCACGAGGTCGGTGTCGGAGAGGCGCGCGACGTCCACCGGGCGCGGCTCCGGCGTGCCGTGGGTGACCTTGAAGATGCGGCCGGTGCCGCGCTGTGTGTTCACGTAGCTGTGGCATTCGCCGGTGTCCGACCAGTCGCTCATGAACACGCCGCCGTCGGGCCCGTAGCGCACGGTGATGCCCATGAACCACGGGTCCTTCGAGACGAGGAAATCCGGCTCGTGTGTCGCGACGTAGCCGGAGCCTTTGCGCGCAAGCGCGTCGTGATTCAAGCGGCGGCCGTGGACGTTGAACATGAACGCGCCGTTGCGATACTTGTCGGGCCAGTTGTCGCCCAGGTAGATCATCATGCCCACGTGCGCGTGGCCGCCGCCGCCGGTGCGCAGGTCGGGCAGGTCGCCGCGCTTGGTGTCGCCGCCGCGGCCGTCGCCCCAGTGCAGATGATCCGCGATGCTGCGGATGCGGTCGTAGGCGTAGAGGCTCGACGGCCGGTTGCGCCACGGCTCGTAGTGCGCGCCCTGGATGACGTGATAGAGGTGCGGGTTGACGCAGTTCGAGATGAACGGCTCGCCGAAGTCGTCGAAGTCCACGCCCCACGGGTTCGTGGTGCCGTCGGCGAACGCCTCGAAGACATGCCGCGTCGGGTGATAGCGATAGACGCCGCCGTCGAAGTGAATGCGTTTGTCCGCGGGCGTGCCGGGCTTGCCGGCCTTCGAGGGCGACGTGCGTCCATGCCCGCCGTAAAGCCAGCCGTCGGGGCCCCACGTGAATCCGTTCGCGAGATTGTGCCGGCTTTCCTTGATGCCGATGCCGTCGAGCAGCACCTGCGCGTCGGAGTCCGGCCGGTCATCGCCGTCACGGTCGGGGATGAAGACAAAGTGCGGCGGCGACATCGCCCACACGCCGCCGAAGCCGACCTCGATGCCGGTGACGTAGTTGAGCTTGTTGTAAAAGAGCGTGCGCTTGTCGAAGCGCCCGTCGCCGTTGATGTCCTCGAAGATGACGATGCGGTCGTTCGGGCCGTTGGTGCGCTCGGGATAGTTGATGGCCTCGGCGACCCACAGCCGCCCGCGATGATCGATGCAAAAGGACACCGGTTGCACCACGTCCGGCTCGCCGGCGAAGAGCGTGACGTTGAAGCCCGGCGGCACCTGCATGGTCTTCGCGGCTTCGGGCGGTGGCAGCGGCGCGGGCGTGGAAGTCGCCGGCGCCGCGGCGCGGAGTTCCGTCACAACCAGGGCCGCACAGCAGGCGAGCGCACGTGCCACGTTTCTCATGGGTCGCGCAGCAGCGTATCGGCCCGCCGCGCGATGCCAAGAGTGATGTTGGGTCGGAGGAGGATCGCCCCGAAGTCCGGCGCGCCCAGGGGACACGGGTTCACCGGTTCGGTTTGAGCAGCCCCGCTCCGGCTGTCACCAAGGAGCCGTGAGTGACGTAACCCGGTTGCTGCAGGCCGCGGAGCAAGGCGACGGGAAGGCCGCGGGGGAATTGCTGCCCTTGGTCTACGAAGAGTTGCGCTGGCTGGCCGCGCAAATGTTGGCGGGCGAGTCGCCCGGCCAGACGCTGCAACCAACCGCGCTCGTGCACGAGGCGTTGCGGAAGGTCCACGGCGAGGCGGACGGCTTTTTCGAGACGGCGACGCTTTGCCCGTCGTCGCAAACGGGATCCGAACCCACGCGCGTAACGACCCTTGGCGGCACGGGGCGCGCAGGTTCGGCTTCGCGCCGCGTTCCCGGTCACTCCTTGACCCCGATGCAATAAAGGAATTCCTGGCGGCGACCGTCCACGCGCGAGGCGCCGCGGTGGTAGATGCGGCCGCCGCAAATGGTCGGCGTGGCCATCGCCTCGTGGCCGAGCGGATTCTCGGCGACCAATTCGAATGCGGCCGGCGTGGCCTTGAAGATGAAGGTGCGCCCGGCCTCGTTCATGGCGAACAGCAAGTCGCCGACGAGCACGGGCGACGCGCTAAACGTCCCGCCAAGCCTGCCCTTCCACACCTCGGCCCCGGTCTCGAAGTTCCAGCACGCAGCGACGCCGGCGTCGAGCACCGCGAACAGGTGGCCCTTGTCGAACTGCATCGAAGGCACGTAAACACGGCTGGTGTTCTCCCACGCGACGCTGCCGGTGCCATCGCCGCGAATCGCCGCCACGTGGTTCTTCGGATAGCCGCCGCTGACGACCACGCTGCGCCCGTCGGTCACGGGCGACGTGACGCACTCGGTCGTCGAGCCCGGCGCTTCCCAAATCACCCGCCCGCTGCGCGGATCGAGGCTGGTGACGAGGTCGCACCCGCTCAAGATCAATTGCTCGCGTCCGGCGACGTGAAGGATGATGGGCGAGGCGTAGTTCGGGAACTTCGGCCGCTCGTGCTGCCACACGAGCCGGCCCGTCGCGCGGTCGAGCGCGGCGATCCTGCCCGAGCCCTTGTTGTCCGCCGACACGATGACGAGCGACTCGAACACCGCCGGTGACGTGGGGAATCCCTGATGCAGCACGTAGTCGGTGATCTTCGTCTGCCAAAGCTGTTTGCCCTCGCGGCTCAGCGCCGTGGTGTAAACCGCGCCGTGGTGGAGGAAGTTGATGAACACGCGCCGCCCGTCGCACGCGGCCGTGGACGAGGCGAACGAGCTCTTGTCGTTGCCCTTTGGAAACGGGCCGCGGTGGATTTCCGTTTTCCAAAGCTCCCGTCCTGTCTGCCGGTCGAAGCACAGCAACGACTGGATGCCACCGTCCGGCTCGGCTGCGGCGAGAAAGATTTGGTGGCCCGTGACAATGGGCGAGCCGTGGCCGCGCCCGGGCACGGGCGTCTTCCAGAGGATGTTCCCGGTGTCGCTCCATTTCAGCGGCGGCTTCTGGTTTGCATCGGCCACGCCGTTGCGATGCGGCCCGCGCCACCACGGCCAGTCGGTCGCGGAGAACGTGACCGGTTCCGCGACAGGCTCGGCGCCTTGCGACTGCATCGCGGGCACGGCAGCGACCGCGGCGATGGCGGCGACGAAGGGGGCGTGATGGACTCTCATGCGTCGGGTTGAGCTGCGTGGCGCGGACGGGGTTCGGACGGTGGCGGAATGTCAGCCCTTGATCTCGAAGATGGCCTCGACCTCGACGGCGGCGCCCGTCGGAAGCTGCGCAAATCCAAGCGCGCTGCGGGCGTGATAGCCGTCGCCGTCCTTGCCGAAGATGGAGTGCAGCAGGTCGGACGCGCCGTTGATGACGAGATGCTGGTCGGTGAATTCGAGCGACGAGTTCACGCAGCCGAGCACCTTGATCACGCGCAAGCCGTCGAGTGTGCCGTGTGTGTTCCAGACGGAACGCAGGATTTTCTCCGCGCAGTTCCGCGCCGCGGCGTAGCCCTGCTCGACGGACAGCCCGGCGCCGAGCTTGCCCTTCAAGTCGCTCACGTGGCCGGAGGTGACGAGCTGCGCGCCGCTGCGGATGCAGAGGTTGAGGTAGCCCGGCGCGGCTTTCTCGAACTTGATGCCGAGGCGCGCTGCGGTTTGTTGCGGGGTCATGGGGATGGAGGGCCAGTCAGCGTGGGGGTGGATGGATGGCGGTCAGTTCGGCCACACTCCGGCCACGATGGGCTTGGAGTCGAGTTTCGCCGGGTCGAGCACGACGTGTTTCACGCGCTGGCGCTTCCATGTGTAGGTGGTGTGCACCAGCCCGTCGCGCGTCTGGATGACTGCGGGGTAGGAATACTCGCCGGGATTGCTCTCAAGGACCGCGCCGGCCTGCCACGACTTGCCGTCCTTTGAGACGGCGACGTTCAGCGGCGAGCGGCCGTTGGGCGTGTGATTGTAAACGAGCAGTTGGCGGCCGTCGGCGAGCGTCACGGCGTCCGTGCCCGAACTGGGATTCGGAAGTTCCGTCGCACCGAGCCTGCCCCACGTCTTGCCGCCATCCTCCGACCAGATTTCGAAAAGCTTTTTCTGCCGCGTGCGACCGACGGCCTGCAACTTGCCGCCCGCATGAAACAGGATGCTCGGCTGGATGGCGCTGAATTCCTTGCCATCGTTCACGGGGCCGATGACCTGCCAGGTCTTGCCGAGGTCGGTCGTGCGCTCGAAGTGCACGCGCCAGCCGTCGTGTTCGCTGCTCGTCGGACAAAGCAGGCTGCCGTCCGCGAGTTCCACGGGCTTGTTCTTCACCGGGCCGAGGATGCCCTCGGGCAGCCGGCGCGCGGCGGACCAGGTTTTTCCCGCGTCCTCGGACGTGCGCAACTCGCCCCACCACGTCGATGGGCTCGGGCCGACTTTGTAGAAGAGCAGCAGCGGGCCGGACTTCGGCTGAAAGAGAATCGGATTCCAGCACGGGTGGCGCTTCGCGGGCGACTGCACGCCGTTGGCCACCTCGACGGGCGCGGACCACTTGCCGCCCTCGTGGCGCGAAACCCAGATGCCGACGTCGGGATTGCGCTCCGCCGTGCCGCCAAACCACGCGGTGACGAGCCCGCCCTTCGTTTCCACGATGGTCGAGGCGTGGCACGACGGAAACGGTGCTGTTTCGTAGATGAATTCGGATTTCAGGATGGCGGCGGGCTCCGCGGCGAAAGTCGCCGCCACACTGAGAGCGCAGCCGAGAATTGCGAGCGTCCGGTTCATGAGCTTGGTATTGATGTTCAACCGCCGACTGCGAATCGTGGAGCCGAAATCCCGTTCCACGACCGTTACTTCTTCGCCGCCTGCTTTGTCGCCGGCTCGGTCGTGACCGGGAACGAGTCCGTCCGGAACGGATGAGCCGGCAGGCCGTCCTTGTTCCAGAGATTCACGACGGGGTAGCTCGCCCAGCCGAAGCGCGCGGCGACGGGTTTGGCGACCTTGTCGCTCGTGAGCACCACGGTGTCGCCCTTGATCTCGGCCTTGGCCCACACGAATTTCCGGTCCTCGCCGCAGATGGCGAAGCCCTTCGCCTCCTCGCCGCCCTTGACGAGCAGTCCGGAGCCGACGTTGTCCAGGGTGATCGTGGCCTTGTTGCCCTCGAACTTCGCGCTTTTGAAGGTCGGTCCGTCGGCCGTGATCTTCTCGCCATAGGCCAGCTTCTGCGCGAGCAACGCGAGCCGCGCGCCGACGGGTTCCTTCTTCTTTGGGTGGATGTCGTTCTCTTCGCCGACGTCGGTGATGGTCACGGTGCCGGCGTTGCCGACGGCGCGGCTGGCGACGATCTGCGCCTCGCGCAGCTCGGCCCAGTTGCTCTCCGCGGGCTCGGTGAGAATCTTCGTGAACGGCGCGAGCTCGACCGTGAGAAACGTGAAGTCGCCCTGCCCCCAGTCCTTGCGCCAGTTGCGGATCATGTCGGCGAAAAGCGTGCGATACTGCCACGCGCGCCCGGCGTTGGACTCGCCCTGATACCAGATGCCTCCCTTGATCGCGAACGGGATGAGCGGCGCGATCATCGAGTTGTAGAGCTCGCCCGGCTTCCAGGGCGCGCGGGGCGGTTGCGCGGATTTCTGGGCTTTCGGCGCCTCCTGCGCCCCGTCCTTCTTCGCGGCGGCGGCCTTGTCGTCGAATGCTGCTTTCGCGGACTTGAAACTGTCGAGCGCCTTGGGATACGCGTCGAGAATGTCGCGCTTGTAGTCGGGGTTCGCCGAAAGCACCGCGTGACTCATCCACACCTCGGCGGGCGACCCGCCCCAACTCGTGTGAATGATGCCGACGGGCACCTGCCGCGCCTTCTGCAAGTCACGCCCGAAGTAGTAGGCCACGGCCGAAAAATCCACGACCGAGTTGGAAGCGGCGACCATCCACACGGGCTTCGCGCCGTGATGCAGCCCGCCGAGGTCGGCGGCGGGCGCGTCGGCCTTCACGCGCGGGACGTAGAAGAGCCGGAGGTTTCGATTCGCCGCGTTGGTGATGTCCTTCTGCGGTTCGTGCGACTGGTTGAGGCCCCACTGCATGTTCGACTGGCCGCTGGCGATCCAGACTTCGCCGACGACGACGTTCTTGAGTTCGATGCGGTTCTTGCCCTGGACCACGAGCAACTCCGGCGCGACGCTGGCTTTCAGCGGGGTGAGGTTGATGCGCCACTTGCCGCCGACGGCGCGCGTGGTGTGCTTCTGCCCGGTGAAGGTGACGGTGACCTGCTCGCCCTCGTCGGCCCAACCCCACACGGGCACGCTCATGCCTTGCTGCAGCACCATGTGATCGGTGAACAGCGCCGGGAGCTTCACATCCGCGCGCGCGAACGGAACGAGCGCGGCAAACGAGAACGCGGCCAGGACGGACAGAGGATTGAATCGCATGGCGCGAATACACCGGAAGGCCCAAGGCGAGTCAAACGGGAAAGCAGCGCGGTGCGCGCGACGCCCGTCCTCGCGCCATTGCGCCTTTGCGTCAAACCGCGCCGTCCGCTCTAATCCGCCCGTGCCGTCACAAATCCAACTGCCCGTCGCGATCACGATCGCCGGCTCGGACACCGGCGGCGGCGCGGGCGTGCAGGCGGACTTGAAGACCTTCGCCGCGTTCGGTGTTCACGGCGTCTGCGCGATCACGTGTCTCACGGCGCAGAATCCGCGCCGCGTCCTCGCCATCGAGCCGTGCAGTCCCGCGATGCTTCGCGCGCAACTGAAGGCGGTGTCCGAAGATTTCCCGATTCGCGCCGCAAAGACCGGGATGCTCGGCAACAGGCGGCTCGTGGCCGAGGTCGTGCGTTGGTGTCGCAAGGTGCCGCGCGTCGCGGTCGTCGTGGACCCGGTGCTCGTCTCAACCAGCGGCCGGCGATTGCTCGATCGCGATGGCGAGAAACTGCTGCGCGATCAACTGCTCCCCATCGCAACGCTCGTCACCCCGAATCTCGCCGAGGCCGTGCGCCTCTCCGGCCGGCGCATCCGCGCCCTCGACGACGTGCGAGAAGCGGCGCGAATCATCCACGCGCGGTTCGGCTGCGCGGTGCTCGTCAAAGGTGGCCATCTGACGCGCGAGTCGGATGCGACGGACTTTTTCCTCTGGGACAAGTTCGCGTGGGACATCTCACGCCCGCGATGGCGCGGTGTGAAGACTCACGGCACGGGGTGCACGTTCTCGGCCGCCATCGCCGCGGGACTTGCGAGCGGGCAGTCGCTTCCCGCCGCGGTGAACCGGGCCAAGGACTTCATCAGCGAGGCCATCGCGCACAGCCCGCGCGCGGGCCGGCATGCCTTGCTCCAATGGAACCGCGAAGGAATCCGGGTGAAATTTGCTGAATAGCCCGCGGCGCCTGTCCATCCTACGGCCATGGCTCAAATCATCCGCCGGCCCGAGTGGCACGTCGAAGACCGCTTCGTCACGCCCGAACATTCCTACCGCGCGCGCCGCGCGTTTTTGCGGCAGCTTGGCTTGACCGCCGCGGGGCTCTTCGCGTCGCCACGGGTCGGCGGTGCCGAGGCGGCGGACAAATCGCCCGCGGCCAGAGGCGGCGCGCGCAAGGGCTTCCCCGCGGCGCGCAACAAGGCCTTCGACCCCGGCTGGCGGTTCACGGACGAGAAGGTCTTCCTCACCTACAACAACTACTTCGAGTTCTCGACGCAGAAGGACCGGCCGCATTTGCTCACCGACAAGTTCAGGATCGACCCCTGGCCCGTGCAAATCTACGGCCTGTGCGAGAAGCCGATGACGCTCGACGCGCGCGAACTCGAGGAAATGTTCGGACTCGAGGAGCGCGTGTATCGCTTCCGTTGTGTCGAGGCGTGGAGCGCGGTGGTGCCGTGGACGGGCTTTGAGTTGCGCAAGCTCGTCGAAAAGGCCGTGCCCAAGGCTGAGGCGAAGTTTCTGCGGTTCGAGACGGCCACGCGCCCGGCGGAAATGCCCGGCTGGGCGCGCCTGCTCGAACAGGGCTACCCGCTGCCTTACAACGAGGGATTGCGGCTCGACGAGGCGATGCACCCGCTCGCGCTCGTGGCCACGGGGCTTTACGGCAAGCCGCTCGCCAAGCAAAACGGCGCGCCCATCCGCCTCGTCGTGCCCTGGAAGTATGGCTACAAGAGCATCAAGTCCATCGTGAAGATTGAGTTCACCGCGAAGCAGCCCGTGGGCTTGTGGGAGGCGCTCCAGCCCAACGAGTATCCCTTCCTCTCCAACGTGAATCCCGACGTGCCGCACCCGCGCTGGTCGCAAGCCGTCGAGCGGGTCGTGGACACCGGCGACCGCATCCGCACCCTGCCCTACAACGGCTATGCCGGGCAGGTGGGCGGGCTTTACAAAAGAGGATAAAGCCAGCCCTGCCCGCGCGGCTCCGCCTCACCGCGAACCGACGCAATACACGGCCCGGTCCGGGCGCAGAAATATCTGGCCCTCGGAGACCGCCGGTCTCCCACGAGCACGGGAGTGAAACGGCGCATCGGTTTCCTCCGAAATGCCATCGCCCGTCGGCCCGCGGAACCGCGGCCAGCCGGACGCATTGGCCAGTCCGGTGGCAACGAATGAAACCAGCGGCACCCAAAATCCGAGAGGTGCGCGCGGCTTGCTCATTTGCGCTCGTGAGCAAGGAACCACTCGTAGAGTTTCGGGTTGTTGTAAGTCTCCGTCCACGAGTCGTGCTGGGCTTCGGGATACACGGTCAGCTCGACGCTCTTGTGCCCGGCGCGCTTCAACGCGGCAACCATCTTCTCCGATTCCTCGAGCGGAACGACCGCGTCCTTCGCGCCGTGGAACGCCCAGACAGGCGTCTTGAGCACGGCGCTGCGGCGCGCCGGACTCGCCAGCAGCATCGCGATCCGGTCCCCGCCGCCGCAGATCGGCGCGATCGCCGCGAACCGCTCCGCTTGCGTGAGGCCGAGATTCCACGTGCCGTAGCCGCCCATCGAAAGCCCGGTGAGATACACGCGGTTGGTGTCCACGTTGTGCTTCGCCGTCACCTCGTCCAGCAGCGCGGTGAGCGAGTCGCTTTCCCACGTGCGGCCGGAGGGACACTGCGGCGAGATGACAATGAACTGAAAGTCGGGGCGCGTCTTGACGATCTTGGGCGGCCCGTGAACGGTGACTTTCCAGATGTTCGTGCCGCGCTCACCCGCGCCGTGGAGGAACAAAATCGTCGGCCACCGCTTCGGCGCCTTCGCGTCGTAACCCTTCGGCAGGAAAAGCAGGTAGTCGAGGCTGACCTTGCGCGTGAGCGTTTTCTCGAAGGAGTGCGCCTTTTGCACGGTGTCGGCTTCCTGCGCGCGGAGTTTCAGCGGCGAGAGGCACAGCAGAACGGCGAGCAATGTAATGGAGTTGCGCATGGGAGTTGGCCTTTCATGGTTCGGCTGAAGTGTGGGCCAGGCGTGGACTCATGGCAACACCGCGTGCACCGCGCGCCGCAATTCCGCAATCTTGACGTGCCCCGGCGGGCACCCTACGGTCGCGCGCATCACGGGGAGCCAACCGGACCGCGGCGAGTGGCCGCGGCAAAGGCTGAGAGGGTCTTGCTGGAACAGGACCGACCCATCGAACCTGACACGGGTAATGCCGGCGAAGGGAGCCCTTCGGCAGCTTCCTTCCCACCCTCCCGAGTTGAGGCAACGGCAACTTTGAACCTGAAACATTGAACTCCCCCAATTCATGATCGCCCATCGAGAGTCCTTCGGCCCCCACAGCAGCGAGCAACTACCCGCCAGCAGGAAGATTTTCGTCGCAGGAAAGATTCACCCGGAGGTGCGCGTGCCGATGCGCGAGATCTCCGTCACGCCTACCAAGTCCTACACCGGCGCGGTCACGCCGAATGAGCCCGTGCGCGTCTACGATTGCTCCGGGCCGTGGGGCGATCCCGCCTTCACCGGCACGCCCGAGGAAGGTTTGCCCGCACTTCGACGCGACTGGATTCTCCAGCGCGGCGACGTGGAGGAAATTGATGGTCGCGAAGTGAAGCCCCAGGACAACGGCTACCTCTCCGGCAAACACGCCGAATACGCCAGCAAGGCGGAGAAGAACCGCCTCGTCGAATTCCCCGGGCTCACGCGCCAGCGCCGCCGCCCCCTGCGCGCCAAGGCCGGCAACGTCGTCACGCAGCTCGCTTACGCCCGCGCGGGCATCATCACGCCGGAGATGGAATTCATCGCCATCCGCGAGAACCTAGGCCGCGCGAAGATCGCCGAGATGTCGAAGGACATCCTTCGCAACGACCTCAACAAACAACACGCCGGTTCATCGCAATTGGCCGGGAGCGCACGCGTCCCGCATGCCGTTGAAGGCGTCCCGCCTTCAACCTCGTTCACACCATCTGTTTTCTCCCGCTTCCCCCAACGCATCCCCGCCGAGATCACCCCCGAATTCGTCCGCGCCGAAGTCGCCGCCGGCCGCGCCATCATCCCGAACAACATCAACCATCCCGAGTCCGAGCCGATGATCATCGGGCGCAACTTCCTCGTGAAGATCAACGCCAACATCGGCAACAGCGCCGTCGCGTCCAGCATCGAGGAGGAAGTCGAGAAGATGCGCTGGGCCACCAAGTGGGGCGCGGACACCGTCATGGACCTCTCCACCGGCAAGAACATCCACGCCACGCGTGAATGGATTCTTCGCAACTCGCCCGTGCCCATCGGCACCGTGCCGATCTACCAGGCGCTCGAAAAAGTCGGCGGCAAGGCCGAGGACCTCACGTGGGAACTCTTCCGCGACACCCTCATCGAACAAGCCGAGCAAGGCGTGGATTACT
>VHCN01000036.1 GCA_016871675.1 Verrucomicrobiota bacterium | reverse complement strand
CTGCTCACGCATCCCAAGGTGAAGGCCGTCTCCTTCGTCGGCTCCACGCCCATCGCGCGTTACATCTACGAAACCGGCACCAAGCACGGCAAGCGGGTTCAAGCCAACGGCGGCGCGAAAAATTACATCGTCGTCATGCCCGATGCCGACGTGCCGAAGACCGTCGAGGCGCTCTCGACCGCGGCGTTTGGCTGTGCCGGCGAACGCTGCATGGCCGGCTCCACCGCCATTACCGTCGGCGCTGCCGCCGATCGTTTGCTCCCGACGCTCGTGGACGCCGCCCGTGCCATCAAGGTCGGCCGCACCGACCGCCCCACGCCTCAGCCCGACATGGGCCCTGTCATCACCGCGCAACATCGCGAGCGCGTGATGAGCCTCGTCGCCGCCGGCGAAAGGGAAGGCGCGAAAGTCATCTGCGACGGGCGCGGCGCGAAAGTCGCCGACGCGCCGAACGGCTTTTTCCTTGGCGCAACCATCGTGGACCAGGTTGAGCACGGCACCGCGCTCGCGCGCGAGGAAGTCTTCGGCCCCGTGCTCAACGTCATGCGCATGGACGACCTCGACCACGCCATCGAACAGGCGAACAAGTCCGCCTTCGGCAACGGCGCGGCGATTTTCACCAACTCCGGCAAGGCCGCGCGCGAGTTCAAGCACCGCGTCAAGGCCGGCATGGTCGGCATCAACGTCGGCGTGCCCGCGACGATGGCGATGTTCCCGTTCACCGGCTGGGACGAATCCTTCTTCGGCGACCTGCACATCCAGGGCCGCGAAGGCGTGCAGTTTTTCACGCAGCAGAAGGTCGTGAGCACGCGGTGGTTCGGCGAAGGGGTGGGAGATGTTTGGAAGAAATGAACTGATGCCTGCGAATCACGCGGATGACGCGAAATGAGATTCTCCTTCGCATCATTTCGCGCAGTTAGCGGGCAAATCCTATGAGCCTCCTGATCAAGAACGGTGAGATCATCACCGCCGACTCGCGCTGCGTCGCCGACATCTGGTGCGAGGGCGAAACCATCACGCGCATTGACCGCGACATCGCGCCGCCGCCCGGCGCCGAGGTGATTGACGCAAAGGGCAAGTTTGTCTTTCCCGGTTTCATCGACCCGCACGTCCACATTTACCTGCCCTTCATGGGCACGTTCGCGAAGGACACTTACGAGACCGCCAGCAAGGCCGCGCTCGTCGGCGGCACGACGACGCTCATCGAAATGTGCTGCCCGTCGCGCGGTGACGACGCGCTCGCGAGCTTCGAGCTGTGGATGGGCAAGGCCGCCGGCAAATCCGCGTGCGACTTCACGTTCCACATGGGCGTGACGAAATTCGACAGCGGGACCGAAGCGCAACTGCGCGAGATCGTGAAGCGCGGCATCAGCTCATTCAAAATCTTCCTCGCCTACAAGGGCGCGTTCGGCGTGGACGACGCGGAACTCTACCGAACGCTCAAACTCGCCAAGGAACTCGGCGTCATCGTCACCGCGCATTGCGAGAACGAGACGCTCGTGGCCGAGCGCTGCAAGGAACTGACCGCCGCCGGCAAGACCGGCCCCGGCTTCCACGAACCGAGCCGCCCCGTGCAGGTCGAAGCCGAGGGCGTGCATCACTTGATGACCTTCGCCGAACTCACCGGCGCGGCGACTTACATCGTCCACTTGAGCTGCAAGGAGGCGCTCGATCAGGCCATCGCTGCGCGCGCGCGCGGCGTGCGCGTCGCGGTCGAGACGCTCATCCAATATCTCGTGCTGGACAAAACCTACGCCGAGCAGCCGGACTTCGAGGGCGCGAAGTTCGTCATGTCTCCACCGCTGCGCGACAAGCGCAACCAGGACGTGCTCTGGAACGGCCTGCGCGACGGCCTCGTGCAAACCGTCGCCACCGACCACGCGCCGTTTGATTTCCGCCAGCAGAAAGAGATGGGCAAAAATGATTTCACGAAAATCCCCAACGGCATCCCGTCGCTGGAAGAGCGCGTCAACCTGCTCTACACGCACGGAGTGAAAACGGGGCGTCTCGACCTGCACACGTTTGTGAATGTCGCGAGCACACAGGTCGCGAAGCTCTTCGACCTCTTCCCGCGCAAAGGCGCCATCCAATCCGGCGCGGATGCCGACCTCGTCGTGTTTGATCCGGATTATCGCGGCACCATCTCGGCGGAGACGCAGTTGATGAACGTGGACTACAGCGCGTTTGAGGGCTGGCCCATCGAGGGCCGGCCAAGCGTCGTGACCGTTCGCGGCGAAGTGTCGGCGCGCGATGGGAAGTTCGTCGGCAAGATTGGGCGCGGCCAATTCCTCGAACGCACTCCGAGCCGCTGAATGATTTCCCGCAACGTCAAAGTCTTCCCGTCCGGGACACCGTTGCCCAAGACGGAGCAACGGGCGTGGAAACTTGCCGCCGTTGCCACGGACTCCGCGCCCGCCCTGCCCGAGGTCGCGGCGATGGTCGTCAACCGCGTCATTGACAACGCCGCGGTCGCCATCGCCGCCATCACGCGCGCGCCGGTCGCCCAGGCGCGTTCGCAGGCCGGCGGATGAGGCGCGCCTTCTCATTCGCAAACGCGATTGCTAGAATTGTCACATGTCCAACCCCGCCGAGACTTCCAGCCCTCCGGGGTCGGGCCCGGAGCTTTCGGCAAGCAGCCTTTGCAACGCGGACCTCGCGCCCGTCACGCAGGCGCAGCGTAAATGGGGAATGTTCAGCTTCGCGGCGCTTTGGATTTCGATGGCCGCGTGCATCCCGACCTACATGCTCGCGTCGGGGCTTGTGGACCCGAAGATCGGGATGAGTTGGAGGCAGGCGATTTTTACGATCTTCCTCGGCAACCTCATCGTGCTCGTGCCGATGGTGCTCAACGCGCACGCCGGCACAAGATACGGGATTCCGTTCCCGGTCTATTGCCGGGCCGCGTTCGGGACCGTGGGCGCGAACATCCCGGCCGTCCTCCGCGCGCTCGTCGCGTGCGGCTGGTTCGGCATCCAGACGTGGATTGGCGGCAGCGCGATCTTCAAGATCCTCGCCGTATTCGCGCCGTCCATCGCGACCGGCACACCGCTCCCGGCGCTCGGCATCTCGTTCGCACAACTCGCGTGCTTCCTCTTGTTTTGGGCGGTCAACCTGTGGGTCATCTACATGGGGATTGATTGCATCCGCTGGCTGCTGAACATCAAGGCGCCGCTGCTGATCGCGCTCGGTCTCGTGCTGCTGGCGTGGGCGCACCGCGAGGCCGGCGGCTTCGGGCCGATCCTCGCTCAGCCGTCGCTGTTCGACGCGGGCCAGCCGAAGCAGGGGCAGTTCTGGAGTTTCTTCTTTCCCGCGCTCACGGGGATGGTCGGTTTCTGGGCGACGCTGTCGCTGAACATCCCTGACTTTTCACGCTACGCAAAATCGCAGCGCGACCAGGTCATCGGCCAGGCGCTCGGGTTGCCCGCGACGATGGCGCTCTACTCGTTCATCGGCGTCGCCGTGACCTCGGCCACGACGATTATCTTCAAGCAGACGTTGTGGGATCCGGTGGATGTGCTGACCCGCTTCACGAACCCCGTCGTGCTGATCACCGCCATGGTCGCGCTCTGCATCGCGACGCTCGCGACGAACATCGCGGCAAACGTCGTCAGCCCGGCGAACGACTTCGCGCACTTGTCGCCGCGGCGGATTTCGTTCCGGCTCGGCGGCTGCATCACGGGCGTGATTGGCGTGCTGATGATGCCGTGGAAGCTGCTCGCGAATCCGGAGAGCTACATCTTCGACTGGCTGATCGGCTACAGCGCGTTGCTCGGGCCGATCGGGGGCATCCTGATCGCGGACTACTACGTGATCCGCCGGCGTGAACTCGACCTCGCGGCGCTCTACAAAGCTGACGGGGCGTATCGTTACACCAACGGCTTCAGTTGGGTTGCCATCGCCGCGTTCGTGCTTGGCGCGGCGCCGAGCCTCCCGGGCTTCCTCGTGCAAGTGAAGCGCCTCAACCCGGACCACGTTCCCGCGCTGCTGGCCGGGATGTTCCACTACGCATGGTTCGCCGGCTTTGCGATTGCATTCATCGCCTACGTTGGACTGCGAAGACTTTTCCCAAACAAGTAAGCCGCCCTCGCGGCACACATCCCATGGATACCATCCCCCTCCCGCCCTGCGACCACAAGCCCCGGCCTTACACCGGTCCCACCGCGGACGAAGTGTTCGCCATGCGCAAGCAGTTCCTCAGCCCGGCGATCTTCCACTACTACAAGAAGCCCCTCATGATCGTCGCAGGCCGGGGGCAGTGGCTGTTCGATGAGAAGGGGCGGCGTTATCTCGACGGATTCGGCGGCATCGTGACCGTGAGCGTCGGCCATTGCCACCCGGACGTCGTCGCCGCGGTCCACGCGCAGAACGAAACGCTCCAGCACACCACGACCATCTACCTGCACCCGAACGTCGCCCTTTACGCGCGCGACCTCGCGGCGAAGATGCCCGGCGAACTCAAGGTCGTCTATTTCGTGAACTCCGGCTCCGAGGCGAACGACCTCGCGCTGCTCATGGCGCGCGCGGCGACAGGCAACTACGACGTCATCGCCCTGCGCAACGGCTACCACGGCGGCAGCCAGTCCACGATGGGCCTCACGTCGCACAGTTCGTGGAAGTTCAACGTGCCGCACAGCTTCGGCATCCAGCACGCGCTGATGCCCGACACGTATCGCGGCACGTTCGGCGCGAACGACCCCGACGCCGGCCGCAGATACGCCGATGACGTGAAGAACCTCATTCAGTTCGGCACATCGGGCCAAGTCGCGGGGTTCATCGCGGAGACGATTCAGGGCGTCGGCGGCGCGGTGGTGCTGCCCGACGGTTATTTGCGCCGCGCTTACGAGCACATTCGCGCCGCGGGCGGCCTGTGCATCGCGGACGAAGTGCAGTCGGGCTTTGGCCGCACCGGCACGCACTACTGGGGCTTCGAGACGCAGGGCGTCGTGCCCGACATCGTCACGATGGCCAAGGGCATCGGCAACGGCTGCCCGCTTGCCGCCGTCGTCACCACGCCCCAAGTCGCGAAGGCCCTCGCGACGCGAACCCATTTCAACACGTTCGGCGGCAATCCCGTGACGACCGCGCAAGGCCGCGCGGTGCTGCAAGTGATCGAGCGCGAGAAGCTGCAGGAAAACTCGCTGAACGTCGGCGCGCACCTCAAGTCCGGCTTGCAGAAGCTCGCGGTCAAGCACGCGCTGATCGGCGACGTGCGCGGCCTCGGGCTGATGCTCGGCTTGGAACTGGTGAAAGACCGCTCGACCCAGGAACCCGCGCGCGAGCAATGCGCCGCCGTGCTCGAAGCCTGTCGCGACGCCGGCCTGCTGCTCGGCAAAGGCGGCTTCCACGGCAACACCCTTCGCATCAAACCCCCGATGTGCATCACGCGCGCCGACGCGGATTTCATGGTGCAAGTGCTGGATGCAGCCCTGGGCCTCGCATGATCTTGCGGCCGCAACTTGGCGGAGGTTTCTTTGTTTGACCGCAACACCGGTCTGGCTACTCTCCCGCGACAACCGAGCCATCCAGAATTCAACCGTCATGAGCACCACTCCTCCGCCATCGAGTCCCGCGGCCGGCAACCGCCGCGGCTTTATCAAGAAGTCCGCCGCCGCCGCCGCCGCCGCCGCCGTCGTGAATCCCTTCAAGACGCCGGTCTACGGCCAGAACAAGGCGCCGTCCACCGGACGCGTCATCGGCGCGAACGACCGCATTGTGATGGCCTACATCGGCACCGGAAGCCGGGGCACATCGCACATCAAGGACCAGACGAAATTCATGAAAGACAACAACATCGCGCAGGCCGCCGTATGCGATGTCTTTCAGAAGCGCGCCCATGCGGCGAAAGCGCTGATCAACGCCTCCGACTCCGATGTCTACAGCGACCACCGCCAGCTCCTCGAACGCAAGGATGTGGACGCCGTCCTCGTCGCCTCGATCGACAACCACCACGCGCAACACACGATCGACGCCATCGCGGCGGGCAAGCACGTCTACTGCGAGAAGCCGATGACGCGCTACCTGGACGAGGCGTTCCAAGTGTATGACGCGGTGAAGAAGTCCAAGAGCGTGTATTGCGTCGGTTCGCAGGGTTGCGCCGATCCCAAGTGGCACAAGGCCGCCGAGTGGATCAAGGCCGGCAAGCTCGGCCCGCTCGTGTGGAGCCAGGGCAGTTTCTGCCGGAACAACTACCCGAAGAGCGAGTGGACCTATCCGATCGACAAGGACGCCACGCCCACGACGCTCGAATGGAACCGCTGGCTCGGCCGGGCCAAGAAGGTTCCATTCACGCCCGAGCACTATTTCTCGTGGCACAAGTTCTACGCCTACAACTCCGGCATCATCGGCAACCTCCTGCCGCACCGCTTCTACCCGATGATGCTCGCCACGGGGAACCCCGAGTATCCGCGCCGGGTCGTCTGCACCGGCTCGCGCAAGATATCGCTCGACCGCGAAATCACCGACACCACGCACATCCTCGCGGAGTTCCCAAGCGGCTTCACGATGCTGGTCGCCGGCAGCACGGTGAACGAAGTCGGGCTGCCCGACACCTTGCGCGGCCTCAAGGCGACACTCTCGTTTGCGTCGAGCCAGAACAAGGTCGAGCTCAAGCCCGAGCGGCCGTTCACCGACGAAATGGAGACGGAAGTCTTCCAAAGCGAGCTGCCGACCGACCGCACCGAGCGGTTGCACGCGGACTTCTTCACGAGCATCCGGACCGGCAAGAAACCCCTGGCCGACATCGAGCTTGCGATCCGCGGGCAGGTCGCGCTGTGCCTCGCCGAGATGGCCGAGCGGCTCAACCTCACGCTCCTCTACGACGAAAAGACCCGCGCCATCAAGACCGGCGACGGCAAGGTCATCCCGCCTTTGAGCTACGAGACCGAGCCCAACGTCCCGCGTCCGACGCCCGTGACACCGGCTTGACCGTGGCTTTGTGCGCGAGCCCGGGCGGGCGACGACCGCCCTGCACGCACTGGTGCTGCGCGAAATGAACTGTCGCGCGCGGGGCTGGCGCACATAATCAGCGCGTGCGGCCCACTCGAATCACCCACCTGTTCCCGACGTTTCGCGGCTTGGGCGGCGTCGAGTCCGTGCTTCGGCACCACCACGCGCATGACGCGCGGCATTCGCTGGATTCCACGTTCGTGATCTACCACGAAGGGGAAATGCCGCCCGTGGAGAACGTCGCCTTCCTGGGACTGCATGGCCGAAGCACGCTCGGCTGCGCGCGCGAGCGTCTCCGCAAGGCTTGCGAGGCGGCATCTCCTGAAGTGGCAGTCTGGCACGGGATGTGGGCCATGGATCATCTGGCAGGAATGGATCAGGCCGCACGACGAATCCTGGTTCAGCACGGGGACGTTCCGGCCCTCGAACGGTTGCTTTCTCGCGTGGGCGCATTGCTGGACGGCGTCCTCTGCGTGTCTCCCACGCTCGTCCCGGTCGTGCTTCGGAGCGTGCCCGCGCTCACGGCGGATCGCGTGCTGGCGGTTCCCTATCCGATTTCGCCGTCCGTTCAGGATTCGCCCCGGCGGAAGGGAGCCGGCAAGCCGTTCGTGATCGGGTATTGCGGCCGCCTCATCGTGGAGCAAAAACGCGTGGACCGCTTCCCGGGCCTCTGTGATGCACTCGATCAGACGGGATTGGAATATCAGTTCGAGATTCTCGGCGATGGTCCGGAGCGGGTTGCGCTCGACCGGCGGTCCCCAAGCAACCGGCGGGTTGTTTCCCACGGCCGACTTGAGGGCGCCAGTTACTGGCGCGTGTTGAGGGGATGGGACGCCATCATCTTCACAAGCGACTACGAAGGGACGCCGATTGCGCTGCTGGAAGCGCTGTCCGCAGGCGTGGTGCCGGTGTATCCGCGGATTGCCAGCGGCGGGGACGCTCTTGTCGCTGGCATTGCGGATGGCCTGCTTTATGAACCGGGGCGCATGGATCAAGCCGCGGCGACCTTGGCACGACTTGCGACGTTGCCCGAGCCTGAGTTCGCCGAGTTGCGCGGGCGATGTGTCCGCGCCGCCGAACCGCACACGGGCGACGACTACCTGCGGCTCTTTGGCGCGTTCGTCCGCCACATCGCAGACGCGAAGCGCGTCTCCTCGGCGGGGACGCGCCGGCTTCCGGCGGTTTTCGATGCGTGCTCGTTCGACACGCTGGAGTGGTTGGGAGATGTCCGTCGCGGGATTGCGCGGCTGTTCCGGTGAAAGAACCCGGGGGCAGCGACAACCTACGACTTCACCGCAAACGCCAGAGACGTATCCCGGATGCGCGTGGGTTTGTAGGGGCACCCGAGCAGGAAGCGCACAACATCCGGGTCCGCGACCGCGCAATCGTGCCACGTGATGATCCCACCGGGGCGCAGCATCCGCCAGCCCTTCTCGGAGTCGTTTCGGACGTATTCGGCGTTGTGGGCGCCGTCCACGAATACAAAGTCGAACTGACCCGCATGCGGTTCGGCGTCGAAGGTCGCGGAATCCCGGGCGATGAAAGTGATTCGCGGCTTCAAGTCCGGAGGCACCAGGGATCCCTTGCCCGGCTCGCTCGCGATGGCGGCGTCTTTCGGGATGGAAATCGGAAAGCGGCTGGACGCATCCGACTCCGGCAGATCGAGTGTGAACATGCGGCTGTCGGCCGGGAGGTTGAGTGCAAACTGCGTGATCGACACGCCTTTGTAGGTCCCGAACTCAAACACCGCCGTGGCATTTGAGCGCTTCATGAGCAACAGGAGACAGACCGATTCGAGGACGGAGACGGACGCCTTGGCCGTGGGAAACAGCGCGAGCGTGGCCCGCCATTCCGGGCCCGACTCCGGCAGCAATTCATTGACCGTCACGGTGGGAAACCGGAGCAAGTCCACCGAGCGGTCCGACACCTCGGCGCTCGCGGCGAGCGCCGTGCCGAGCACATGCGAGAGCCGCCTCGGGTTTGTGCAAACGATCCGGACCATCCGTCCGCAGAGCCGTGCAGCCTTGTGTAGCGAGTGCATGTGGCGGCGACGATACGTTCGCGGCGCGCCCGAGGGAAGCCTGCGCCCCGCCCCGCTCACGCAGCCTTGGCCTTCGACAAGATCGCGATCACCACCCGCTTGCCGAACGCCGTGGTTTCTTCGCAGCGCAATGTCGCCGCACCGCCGACCTCGGCGGCAAGTGACACCGATCTTCTCCCGTCGCTCACGAGCAAATCTCCGCCACGAACGTCGAAATTCCACTGATGCAGCCCCGTGTATCCCTCGGCCAATCCCTCGTTGGCGAAGTGCCAGAGATAGACGTGTCCGCCGGGCTTGACGACCTCGATCATCTGCCGGATGGCGGCGACAGGGTCGTAACTGTGGTCCAAGGCGTTGCTCGAGTAAGCGAGGTCAAACTCGCCGCCCTGGAACTGCTCCCGCAGTTTCTCGCCATGTGCGGCGGTCGTCTCGATCGGAGGCCTCAACCCAAGCCGGCCAAGCATCGCGCGGTATCGATCCGCGAGCGGATCCACGGCGGTGATCTTCAACTCGCGCCCCGGCCAGCGCTTCCCGAGCGTTGTCAGTGGCCCGGCGCCGACGTCGAGCACGCGCACGGAGGCGCCCGGGGGCGCGTTCACGAGCGCCTGCAACTCGGGCTGGAACTCCGAGGCGGGATCCATCCGTTTGCGAAACTCCTCCGGCAGCCAGTGCCGGCCCTCTTCCGCGAGGGCGCGCTCCCAGAACTGAACCTCGTCGGGCAATGCGGATCCCCAGTCCCCACCCAAGAAGCCGAGCCTTCGAAGGGCTTTCGTGCGCAGGGCCACCGCGTGCCTCTTGGTGGCACGCGCCGCGGAACGGAGCTTTCCCGCGATCTCGTCACGGAGCGGTCGTTCCAAGCCAGTGAGAAACAGAAGCGCGATCGTCGCGGGTGCCAGCACGCAGGCACCAACTACGAGCCGTCCGGGTGCCGGCAATCCGCGCGAGAGGAGCCAGGCCACCACCGCCAACGGCACCGCGACGCAGGCAAGCCGCGCCATCGGCCGCGACCAATCGACGACGACGTCCTTCCAAGGCAGTTGAAAGAACTCCATCGTGCGCCACAAGCCATACGGCAGGCTCAACGTCGCGGTGCAAAGGACCGACAAAAGCACCATCGCCGTGATGCCGCCCTGTGGGACGAAACCCAGGGAAAGAATGACGAACACGAGACCTTCGATCAGATAGAGATAGCGGAGGAAACCGAAAGCCTTGGCCTGCCCTACCAGGCCGACATGGCAACGCGTGATCACCGTGAGCACCAGCCAGAGTGCGAGCAGTGCGTCGTTCGTGACAGGCCAGCCCGCCTTGCCCTTGAGCCACACTTCCACGAAGGACTGGTTGCATGCCGCGAACAACACGCCCGCGGCCACGGCCAGCGACGCTGACAACATCACGAGACTGCGAAAACGATGCCGGAGCCGTTCGATCTCACCCCGCACGATCATCTCGGCCAGTGCCGGGGTCGCGTAGTCAAAGACTCGAAAGACAATCTGCTGCCCGAGCGCAAAGGTGCGAGTGCAGACAGCCCACACCGCGGCCGCGTCCAATCCGAGCAATCGTGTCACAAGAATGGTCTGGCTTGCGTGGATGAACTGGGCGCCCAAGAGGAACAGGAACACATCGCGGCCATAGTCGAAAAGTTCCCGGAACCGGTCCCACGTGGGCTTGCCCCACATTCCGGCCGTGGGCAGGAGCCCGAGCTTCGCGCACGAAGCCCACGAACACAGCGACCCCAAAAGCCAGCCGGCACCCTGCCCGAACAGCAGGCTGAACACACCCGCCCCACTCTCGAAAGCCACCCACGTGACGGCGAAATTCAGCGCGAACGCGGCGGTCTGGGCGTAGTTGCTGATGTCATTGCGCTGATGCGCCGCCAGCACGAAGTTGAACGTGCGAGTCAGGAAAGACGCCGCAAGCAGCGCTCCCTGGCCGACGGTCAACCAGAGCAAGTCCACGCGAAGTTCACCGGGCACCCGCAGCAAGTCTCCGAGCCCAAATCCCAACCCGACGCTCATCCCGAGAATGAGCAAGCCCTGCACTGCGCTGACCAGCCACAAGGTCAGCAGGACGCTGCCATATTCGCGCCCGTCCCGCCGGTCCTTGTAGTCCACGAGGATGCGCGACACGCCCGAGATTCCGAAGTCGATGAGGGCGATGTAGCCCGCAAGCTGCGCGGTGAGCGCCCACAAGCCAAACTCCGGCCGTGTCAGGTGATGGAGCGCGAGCGGGATCGACGCCAGCGAGAAGGCAATGTTCGCGCCCATCAGGACGTAACCCGAGGCCAGGGACTGGGCAAATTGGTTGAGCCGCGACATGGCGTGGACGCGATGCAAAAGGAAACACAAACCAGCCGCTCGCTGGCGAACCAAATTCAGCGTCGCTGCCTCACGCGCCCGGCCGCACGCGGGTGGCATCCATGGCCTCGCGGTAAATCTCCATGTGCCGCGCCGCGACCAGATCGGGCGAGAAAAGCCGGCGCGCACGTTCCCGCGCAGTGAGCGCGAGCTGCCGGGCCATGGCGCGGTCCACGATGAGACGCCGCACCGCGCCGGCCATGGCCCGCTCATCAAGCGGGTCAAAGAGCAAGCCCGTCACTTCCGGCTCGACGAGTTCTGGAATGCCGCCCGCGGTGCTCGCGGCGACGGGCACGCCCGCTGCCATCGCCTCGAGGACGGCCATCGGACAGTTGTCCTCGATCGACGGCAGCACGAGCACCGAGGCCTCACGAAGGAACGCCTGCAACTGCGGGCGCGTCGCGTAACCCGCATGCCGCGCCCACGGCCGCGCCTGCAGCAGGCGGAAGAATTCCTTCACATACGGGTCTCGCCCGGGCGCGAATCCGAGGCAGACAAGCTCGAACGCGTGCTCCGCGGCGAGCGGGTCCAGTGCCCCCAGCAGGCGCGCCGAATTCTTCAAGTGAGAAATGGTTGCGACGCACAAGACGAGCGGCCGCTCGCGGGGCGACGGCACAACATCGAAGAAACTTCGATCCACGGCGTTCGGCACGCACCACATCCGCCGCGCCAGCCGCGCCACCTGATGCTCCGTGTGACGGGTGAGGCAAACCACGCCGTGCGTGCGGCGTAACGCGATGGATTCAAGCCGCGCCGTCAGCCATTGGAACGAGAGCGGGCGTGCGCGATGGACCCGCGCGATGGCGCGCATGTTTCCGTGCACGGTGACGAGGTTTGGAAACCCCGACCAACCCGCAGCCAGCGCGCAGTAACGCTCGGTGCCCTGCCCGTGGACGATGTCCGGCCGGATCGCGCGCAACACGCGACGCACGGCAGTGACGCATCCGATGTATCCACCGCGCATCCAACCCCACGAGCCCACTTCGACGAGGCGGAAGCTCACGTTCGGCGCAAGCTTCGCCGGCGCGCGCATCGGCCGGTGGGTGCAACTGACGACGTGGACTTCGCAATCGCTCCGCGATGCGAGGCCCTCCAGCAGCGCCGAAGGAGCCGGGCCAAACTCGGGTTCGGCCTGATCCCACCGGTGGAATTCGTCCCGGTTGTCCGGCACGACCATCGCGATCTTCATCCGACCCTCCGCTCGGGCGGCGTTGGGGCGAGGACCGTCTGGTAAACCCGGAGATACGCCTCGGCGACGGCGCGCCACGAGAGCACGTGAAAGGTCGGGCCGGGTCCGCGACGTGATTCGGAGTGAAAGCGCGCCAACTCGCCGGCGACGGCCTCGGCGCTTCCAAGGCCGACGAACCTCGCGCGCTCTACTCCGTCATAAACCCGCGCCGCCCACGGCAGGTCGGGCAGAAGCAACGGCAAACCCGTGGCCGCGGCCTCGTGAACCGCGATGCAACCGCTCTCGAACTGGCTCAGCAGCGCGAAACCTCGCGCGGACCGAAGCCGCGCGAACTTCACTTCCTCAGGCACAAAGCCCTCGTGCCGCACGAATTTGCCATCCACAAGCGCGCGGAACTGCCGGAAATACTCGTCGTCCTCCGAATAGGGCCGTCCGAGAAACAAGACCGGCACCTGCGCGATCCGCGCAGCCTCGGCCAGCAACACCGAGTTCTTGCGCGCCGTGATGGTGGCGACAGACACGAGGTAATCTTCCTGCGGGGCGGGGGCCTGCAGTTCTTCGAGCGCGCGCGCTTCGATGCCTTGTGGGATGATGTGCCCCCGGTCGTGGCGCGCCTGGAACAGATACTTCGC
This sequence comes from Verrucomicrobiota bacterium, assembly GCA_016871675.1. NCBI lineage: Bacteria > Pseudomonadati > Verrucomicrobiota > Verrucomicrobiota bacterium. The sequence continues at coordinate 19,083 of VHCN01000036.1, read as the reverse complement.
GACGTCCCATTCGATCGACGTCGCATAGATCATCGCATCCAACTCGCCGTAGCAGTCCCATGCAAGGCGGTTCGTGAGGCCGCCGGGCGTGGCGCGCGCGGCGCGAATGAGGAGTCTCTGCGCGAGGAGCGCGGGACGACTCCGCGACGCGGTCTGGTCAAGGTTCTCGAACATCACTACGCGGCGGCCTTTCAGGCGGGCTTGACGGACGTGGCCGACCGTCGGTGGCCGGCCGAAGTAATGGAGGATGTCAGCCTGTTGCGCCGCGTCCCACCAACGCTCCGGTTCGACGGCGACACCGAGCGCGCCGAGTTCGCGCATCAACGCCTCGACTTGCGTCTGCACGCCGCCGTGCGCCAGGGCGAACGGCAGGTTGTGCGAGAAGATGACTTTCATCGCAGGAACGCCGCATCAACCACGGCCGTCTGCAATCCGGCGCACCATCCGCTCGGGGAGCAACCGGAGGATCAGGGCGCAAAGCGGGCGCGGGAGCACGGCGGCGGCGATTTCCTTCGGTTCGAGTCTTTGCCTGCGCAGTCGCCGCCGGGCCGCCGCCAGGCTCGTCTGCGTCGGTTCGTCACCCAGTTTGCGCGCCTCGAACAGCCCCTCGTCGCTGATGTCATGGAGCTGGCATTCCCAGTTGTCCAACGCCGAGAGGAACGGCACGAGCCACTTCCCCTTCCGTAACTTCGCATCGTGCGCGAAAAGGACCCCGCCGACGCGGATGCAGGGCGCAAGCAGCCGGAACTCTTCCATCTGCTCCGAGGGATTGTTGCCGCCGTCGAGAAATGCCATGTCCACCTTGAAGTCCGGTCCCGCGGTGGACAACAGCTGCGGCAGCACCGCTTGCGAGGAGCCAAACAGCGGCGTGAACCGGTGGACACATTCGGGCGCCGCGGCGCGGAGGTTTGCAATCATCCTGTCATGGATCGTGCGCTCGGCCTCGATTCCCCACAGGCGCCCCTCGCCATTGTGCTCGAGGGCGCGGAGGAGATGAATCGTGCTTCCGCCGCCGAGCCACGTGCCCACCTCGATGATCGCCTGTGGCCTGGGGGATGCCTGCTTCACCGCGTCCATCAACAACGCGCGCTCGGCGGCGTTGAGCTGGCCTTCGATGGGCGGCGTTGCGGTGGAAGGCATTGGTCCGGGTTCAAATCCGGACGCATCTTCAATCGTGAAACCGCGGCTTGACAAGCGAATTGCCGAGCCGCCAGCGAGGGCTGGGGCGCGACCGGCTGGCCGCGGACTACTTGGGTGTTGCCTTCGGTGATTCCGCCTTGGGTGCGGCGGTTCCGGGCAAAGGCTCGTCTGATTTCACCTCGGGCTTCGGCTCCTCTTTCTTCTCGGCGAGCAACTCGGCGCGGTTCTTGAGGACGGCGTCCACGGTCCATTTGCTCACGAGGAAGGCGTAGCGCTCGAACTTCTTCTCGGCGGCGAGCTTTTCCTGGAGCTTCTTCTGGCTCTCGGCGAATTCCTTGTCGAGCCGGTCCTTGTCCTCGGGCTTCTCGTCCTTGGCGGGCTCGCGTTTCGCCGCGAGGTCGGCTTTCACGGTCATCGCGAGGTGGAGGTTGTCCTCGCCGGATTTCGCGCCGACTTTCATCGTGTAGGTGAGTTTGTCCGCGGTCTCGATGGTGACGACGGTGGGCTGGTCGAGACCGGTGTCGGCGGGCTTGGCATCGGCGGCGACGACGTCGGCGAAGGACGGGAAGCTGAACGGGTTGCCGATGGCGTTCGCCTTCGCCGGGTCGAGCGGCTGTTCGCCGGCCTTGGCGTCGGCGAGTTTCCATTCGCCGGCGTCGGCATCGCGGGTGAGCTTCCACGAGTTGGTCGGGTTCGTGTGGGCCACGGCCACGCTGCGGACCTTCTCGACCTTGAAGAATTCCTTGTCCAGCCAGTGCGAGGCGTTGGGCTCGATGTCGGAGAGCGCGTCGGAAACCAGGCTCACGTTCGCCGTGTCCTTGAGGTCCATGACCCAGCGGCCGACGGGCCACTCGCCGCCACCGAACGGGGAGCCGCCCTCGGACTTTTTCATCTGTTTCTTGCCGAGCACGAGCGTGCGCAGGGGCTTGCCGTCCTTGTCGCGGAACTCGACGAGCGTGCCCGCGCCCGCGCCCTTGCCGGGCTGGTTGAGTTCCATGCGCTCGAACTGCGAGGCGCCGATGGGCTCGGACTGCACGATCTTGAGGTCGGCGGCCTTGCGGAGGAAATCCGCGAGCGTGCTGAAGTTGGCGGGATACTCGCCGCGCTCCTTGACGCGCCAGCCTTCCTCGCGCTTGGCGAGGGTGACTTCGTTGGAGGCGCTCTTGATGGTCAGCGACGCGACGGCGTTGTAGTCGAACCCGGCGAGGAGTTTGCCGCCGGCACCGGTGGAGCCGCGTTGCCACGTGGCCTGCTTTTTGGCGTTCATCATCAGCCCGAGGCCGCCGACGACGATGACGAGCGCGATGAGGAGGGTGAACTGCTTTCGGTTCATTTGGCTGCGGTGCGTTTGCGTTTCACGAGTGCCAGGCCGATGCCTCCGATGGTCACGAGGAAGGGCATGCCGGCGATGTTGATCCACTTGAGGCGGTTCTCGAGCGAGTCGACGTCCTGGCGGAGCTGCTTGCGGATTTTCTTGAGCTCTTGCGCGGTGTCGGTGCGCTCCTTCTTGAACTTCTCGATTTCCTTCTGCTGGTCGGGCGAGAGCACGAAGCGTTGCGTCTTGTCCTTGTTCTGCATCAGTTCGTTGATCTTGCGCTCGGCTTCCTGGCGCGACTTCTCCAGGCCCTCGATCTTGTCGCGATAGCTGGCCTCGGCCTCGGCCTGCATCTTCTTCACGAGCGTGAACGGCCGGCTCATGGTCGCGCGCGTGCGCGCGTTGATCAGGCTGGTGTCGCCGCTGAGCTGCTCGACGAGGTTCTGTGCGAGGGAGAGGTTGGCGTTGAACGGCATCATCACGCCGAAGCCCTCGAGCACGCGCATCGAGAACTCGTGATACAGGATGTCGGAGTCCGCGACGAGGATGACGAAGTTCTCGTCTTTCGACGCCTTCAGCGAGTCGTCGGGCTTTTTCTCATCCTTTTTCTTGGCGTCGTCTTTCTTGCCGTCCTTGTCGTCCTTTGCGTGGTCGTGGTCGTCCTTTTTCTCGCCGGGCTTGCCGTCGGGGAAGGCCGTCTTGAACTTGCCGCTGAGCCGCACTGCGAGCGTGTGCTCCTTGCCGGAGGGCTTGAGGTCCTTCATCACGGCTTCGCCGGACATCTGCGCGAGGAACGCCTCGGCGGTCGCCGAGTCCTTCGTGGCGTGGAGCAGGACTTTTTGTTGCAGGCCTTCGGCGGGCGTGCCGGTGAACGCGCCGGGCATCGCGAGCAACAGGCTGTCGATCTGGAATGTCGCGGGATCCTCGGCCACGGCGGTGCGGTCCAGCGAAAGCCAGCACGGGTTCTTCTCGGGGCGGCCGCCGCGTCCGCGCATCGTGGTGAGGAAGTTCGGGTCGGCCACGACCTTGGATTTGTCGAACTCGACGCCCCATGCCTTGAAGAGCTTGTCGAGCGTGGAACCGCTCGGCGGGCCCCCGCCCATCATCGGGTTGCCGCCGCTTTGCTGCGCGTCAATCACGTTCACCGGGTCCACGAACGCGATCAGTTTGCCGCCGCGCAGCACGAACTGGTCGACCGCGAACTGCGCCGCCTCGCTGATGTCGCGCGGGTGGACGACCAGCAGCACCTTCACGTCGTCGTCAATCTTGTCGGCCGTGAGCGGCACTTGCTTCACGTCGAAGTCGCGCTTGAGCTCGCTGATGAAGAGCCACGGCTCGGTGCCGCGCATCTGGCCCATCCGCATCATCATCGGGTTCATCGGCTGGCCGAACATGGGCAGCGCGGTCATCACGCCGATGACGGGCTTGGTGGTGTTCACGACGCGCGCGATGGCGCGGGAGAGGTCGTATTCGAGGAGCTTTTCGCGTTCGGGCGAGAGGAACGGGATGGCGACGACCTGGTCGAGACAGCGGATGGCGACGCCGAGGTAGATTTTCTCGTTCGCGCTGATGGGCTGTCCCTCGACGCCGTCAAGGTTCGCCGAGTCTTCCGCGTCCGAGTCGGGCTGCGGGTCGAGCTTTTCGATCGTCAACTTGCCCTTCGAGATGGAGCGATACTCGGAGAGGATGTCCTCGACGCGCGCGGCGAAGGTCTTGAGGGGGACGGGCATCGCGTTCTCGCCCTGCGTGCAGTAGAAGCGGACCTTCACCGGCGTGTCGAGGCGGCCCAGGATTTTGCGCGTGCCGTCGGAGAGTGTGTAGAGCTTCTCGGCGGTGAGGTCCTTGCGGAGCTTGGCGGTGGAGACGATGACGTTGGCGCCGACGAGGATGACAAACATCGCGCCCAAGCCGACGGCGGAGAACAGGAGGGACTCGAGTTTTTTGTTCATGTTGGGAAAATCACGCCCGCAGCCCGCGCAGCACCACGGCCGTGCCGAACAGCGAGAAACCAATCACCGACAGGAAGAAGACAAGGTCGCGCAGGTCCACCACGCCCTTCTGGAAGCCCTCGAAGTGGGTCATCACGCTGAACGCCGAGACGAAGTCCACGAGCCCGGTCGAGCCGCTCATGACCTTGGTGATGAAATTTGTCACGGGCGGCCAGCCTGCGAGCAGGAGGAAGAAGCAGACGACGAGCGACATGATGAAGCTGATGACCTGGTTGCGCGTGAGCGCGGAGGTGAAACTCGTCACCGCGAGATACGCGCCCGCCAGCAGGAAGCTCCCGAAGTAGCTGCCCACGATCACGCCCATGTCGGGCGTGCCGAGGTGCCGCACCGTCAGCACCACGGGGAAAGTCAGCGCCAGCGCGAGGCCGAGAAACGCCCACGACGCGATGAACTTCCCGACGATGGCCTGCCACGGCGTGATGGGCATGGTCATGAGCAGTTCGAGCGTGCCTTGCCGGCGTTCCTCCGACCAGAGTCGCATGCCCACCGCGGGCACGAGGAACAAATACAGCCATGGGTGCCAGACAAAGAACGAGTCGCGCAGCGACGCCTCGCCCCGCTCGAAGAAGAAGCCGATCATGAACGTGAAGAACCCCGCCAGCAGCAGGAAGATCACGATGAAGACGTAGGCGACGGGCGACGCGAAATACGCGCCCAGCTCGCGCTTGGCGATGGTGCGGATGTGGCTCAGCGAGTTGTTCATTTCTTCTTCTCCTGCACGGTGTCGGACTGGGTGATGCTGCGGAAGACCTCGTCGAGACGGCCTTCCTCGGTGTGGAGTTCCTCGATACGCCATCCGGCGGCGGCTTCGGCCACGGCGCGGGAAAGGTCGCCGTTCGCAAAATTCGGTTTCGCTTGCACCCGCACGGTCACGGTGCCGTGCTCCTCTTTCACCACGGAAATCTTCTTCGCGGCAGGAATGGCGCCGAGCTTTTGGGTCACGGTGCCGGACGCGGCGCCGGTCACGCGCAAGGTCACGCAGCCCGCGTTCTCGGACTTCGCCTTGAGCTCGGCGGGCGTGCCGTTCGCGACGATGCTGCCGCGGTCGATGATGATGGCCCGGGAGCACACGGCCTCGACTTCCTCGAGGATGTGCGTGGAGAAGATGATCGCCTTTTTCTCGCCCATCCGGCGGATAAGCAACCGCACCTCGTGCTTCTGGTTTGGGTCGAGGCCGTCGGTGGGCTCGTCCATGATCAGGATTTCCGGGTCGTGAATGATGGACTGAGCGAAGCAAGTGCGGTGGCGGTAGCCCTTCGAGAGCGTGTCCACGCTTTGATGCAGCACGTTCTTGAGGAAGCACATCTCCGCCACGCGCTGGATGGCGTTCTCCCTGGCCGCGCCGCGCAACCCGCGAATCTCCGCGGCGAACCCGAGAAAGCCGTGCACCGTCATGTCGCTGTAGGCCGGGGCATTCTCGGGAAGGTAGCCGATGAGTTTCTTGGCCTCGACGGGATTCTCCACAATGTCGTGCCCTCCCACGGAGATGCGGCCCGCGGACGGCGGCAGGTAGCCGGTGATCATCCGCATAGTGGTGGACTTTCCGGCTCCGTTTGGCCCGAGGAAGCCCAGCACCTCGCCGCGCTCGACGGTGAACGAGAGGTTGTTGACCGCCAGTTTCGGCCCGAATGACTTGCTCAGCTCTTTGACTTTGATCATGTCCAATACTCCATCCCGTTGCGCCCGGCCAGCTTCTGCCCGGCGGGAACACCGGGAAAAATACTTTGCCTGTCAAGAACTACGCCGGCTTAGACAACGGAGCGGGATAGTGTTCAAAAAAAGTTCACCGAAGCAACCGCCAAAATGGACCCACGACCGCCCGCATCAGCCGGGGCGCCATCCCGCTTGTCTGCCCGGTTGTGGGTCGTCGAGATGCCCAGTTACGTGTTCACGCCGGACGGCGATGGCGAGGCCGACCCGACCGGGCGCGTCTCCGTGCTGGAGGACCGGGTCTTCGGCACCGTTCTAATTGCCTGCGTCCGTGTCTCCCGTGGTTCAAACTCCAAACGCCTTCCGCAGCGTGGCGATGCTCTTGGGGACGGCGGTGTCGGCGTGTTCCTTGCCTTCCATCTCAAGCGAGATGAAGCCGGTGTAATTCACGTCGGCGAGGATGCGCGCGATGCGGTCGTAGTCGAGGTCGAGCGTATACCACTCGCCGCCGCCGTGATAGGTCTTGGCCTGCACGAACACGGTCTTGGGCGCGATGGCCTTGAGCTTGTCGTAGGGGTCCTCGAGGAAGTTCCCGGTGTCCATCAACGCGCCGAGCCACGGGGATTTGATCGCATTGACGATGCGCAGCAGTCCCTCAGGCGTGCGCGAGATGCCCCAGTGGTTCTCGACGGCGAGGATGACGCCGAGCTCGGCCGCGCGGGGCAGGCACTTCTCGATGCAATCGATGCACCACTTGAAGGCGTCGTCGTCGGTGTGACCGGGCAGCACGGGCTCCTCGCCGCGCGCCCGCATGAGCGCGTCGAAGGATGGGATGGTTCCCCACCGGCCGGAGTTCAGGCGGATGCACGGCACGCCGAGTTCGTGCGCGATGTCCATGCACTTGAGCGTGTGATCAATCTCCCGCTGGAGTTTCTCGCGGTCGGGCGAGACGAAGTTCTGGTGGATCGAGAGACAGATGAGGCTCGTGCCGTTGGTGAACGCGTGGCGTTTGAGCCGCTGCAGGTAGGCGCGGTGCGCGGGCGTGAGCGGCTCGCGCTCGGGGATGTCCATCTGGCGATGCAGGATGTCCACGCCCTCGACGCCGAGGTCGGCGGTCTTCTCGATGACAGTCTCGATGGAGACTTTGGCCGAGCGGAAGTGCCAGTAGGAATAGGTGGAGATGCCGAGTTTGATGCGCTTCTTGCGCGGCGCGGGCGCCGGTTGCTGCGCGACGAGCGGGCTTGCGCCCAGCAGCGAGGCGGAGGCGGCGAGGAAACGACGGCGTGACGTGGAAGCGCGCGTGCGAGGTGCGCGAAGGGACTCGGTGCTCATGCCGTGATGCGAGTTAGAACAGCCGGCCGACAACCATGCCAAGGACGCTCAAAGGCCCCTGGTCCTCCAAGCCCTCGGTGGCCTTGTCGAGTTTCTGGAGCGTCATGCGCGCGTTCTTGAAGAGGCTCTCGTCGTTCACGAACTTGCCCGCGGTGCCGTAGCCCTTGTTGATCTTCTCGAGGATCTCCCGGAGGTTTGTGAGCGAGGCGGAACCGTCCTTGTAAAGGGCGTCCTGCTTGATGAGCAGGCCGAGGTTGCCCTTGCCGGCGTTGATGTCGGCGATGATGGTGCGGCCGTCGGCGATGGCGGTGTGGGCGTTCGTGAGCGCGGAACGGGCGTCCTTGATGGCCAGTTTCGCCTCGTCGAACAGGGAGTTGACGTTGGTCGCGGCGGCGTTGGCGTTGGCCATGAGTTTCTTGGCGTCGTCCATCATGCCCTTCACGTCCGTCAGGGACTTCTGCACTTCGGCGCCGGTGTCGTTGAGGGTCTTGACGGTGTCGAGCGCGGCCTTGTGAAGCGAGTCGTCCTTGATGAGCTTGCCGACGGTGCCCTTGCCCTCGGTGATGTCCTGCGAGATGATCTGCATGTTGGCGATGGTGGCGGTGAGCTTGGTCTGGTTGGCCTTCATGAAGTCGGTGAAGGGGCCGAGGATGTTCTGGATGGACTCGCCGCTGAAGCTCTTGGCGACGTTCTGGATTCCACTCGCGACTTCGTCGAGTTTGGTCATGAGTGTGCCGAGGTCGGTCTGCTCAAGGATGTCGATGGTCGCGCCGTCCTCGAACGTGGTGGTGGCGGATCCGACGTTGATGCCGATGAAGTTTTGCCCGAGCAACCCGGCGAAACGGATGGTGGCTCGCGAATCGGTGGGCACCGCGGCGTCGCGTCTGATCTTCATGGTGACCTTGACCTTGGTGACGCGGCGCTGCTCCTCCTGCACGGTCTCGATGCCGATCTTCTCGACCTTGCCGATCTGCACGCCGGAGAGTTTCACGGGGTCGCCGGCCTTGAGTTCCATCACGGTGTTGAAGAGGGCGTGAAGCCGCTTGCCGGGACGGAAGAGGTCCGTGCCACCGGCCAGTTCGAGGACGATGGCGGCGGCGACGACGGTGAGGGCGACGAACATGCCGAGGCGGGTTTCGAGGGAGGTTTTCATGAGTGTTGCGGATCAGTGTGGTTGTGGCGCGGCGAAAGGCAAGGGGCGAGTGGCGGCTCAGTGCTTGGGTTTGAAGTCGGCGGTGATGAATCGCTGAACGAGCGGGTGCGTGCTGCGGCGGATTTCCTCGGGCTTTCCGGTGAGGATGATCTCACCCTCGGCAATGATCGCGATGCGGTCGGCGATGCCGAAGGCTAGGTCGCGGTCGTGTGAGACGACAATGCTCGTGGCGTGGGTGCGGTCGCGCAGGTCGAGGATTTCCTGTCCGATGGTGATGGAGATGAGCGGGTCGAGCTCGCTCGTGGGCTCATCGTAGAGGATGAGTTGCGGTTCGATGACGAGCGCGCGGGCGATGGCCACGCGCTTCTTCATGCCTCCGGAAAGCTCGCCGGGCATCTTGTGCGCGGCGCCCTTGAGGCCGACGACATCGAGCTTCTCGGCGACGATGCGCTCGATCTCGGCGGGGGGCTTGAGCTCGTGCTCGGCGAGATAGAGGCCGACGTTTTCGCCCACGGTGAGCGAGTTGAGCAGCGCGCCGGATTGAAAGACCATGGCCATGCGGAAGGAGTCCGTCACGCCCTCGTCGCGGATGGGCCGGCCGTCGATGAGGATGTCGCCTTCGTCCGGCGGTTCGAGGCCGATGATGTGTTTGAGCAGGACGCTTTTGCCGCTGCCGCTCGGGCCCATCAGCACGAAAATCTCGCCGCGCTCGACGGCGAAGCTCACGCCGCGCAGCACTTCATGGTCGCCGAAGCTCTTGCGCAAGCCCCGGACTTCGACGCGGACGGTCTGGTTGTTTGCGGGGGTGGGCATTACTCCAGTTGCAGCAGCAGGCTGGTGACGAAGTAGTCGAGGATGAGGATGAGGATGATGGAGTTGACGACGGCCTTGGTGACGGACCGGCCGATGCCGCGCGGGCCGCCGATGGTGTGCAGGCCTTGATGGCACGAGACGGTGACGATGGTCACGGCGAAGGCGAAGCTCTTGATGAGGCCGTGCATCAGGTCATCGAAGCCGACCGTTTCCCGGAGGTTTGCGAAGTAGGACTGCTGGCTCAGCACGATCTGGTGGTTGGTCGCGCAGACGATCGCGCCGCCGAACCATCCCACGAGGTCCGCGAGCACGGTGAGTGCGGGCAACGCGACGCAGATCGCGAGGAACCTCGGCAGAACGAGGTAGTGGATCGGGTTGATGTTCATCGTGCGCAGCGCATCGATCTCCTGATACACGGCCATGGAGCCGATTTCCGCGGCCATCGCCGAGCCGATGCGCCCGGCGATGAGCACGGCCATCATCACCGGGATGAGCTCGCGGCAGAGGCTGAGTCCGACGATGCCGCCGATGTAGTTCGACAACCCACGCTCGACCATCACGGGGCCCATTTCGAGCGCAAGCACGCCGCCGATGAAGAACGCGAGAATGCACGCCATGAGCAGGCTGGCGTTGCCGATTTCGTGGAGTTGTTCCATGACCTTGCGCCGATGCCGCCACGCGAACGACAGCGCGCCGAGCGTTTTCCAGAACAGGACGACAAGTTGGCCGATGTCGCGGAACATGCTACGGAGTGCGGAGTTTGGAGGGCCAGGTGCGGGACAGGGCCCGGTGTGATGGGCGGTGCGTGGTGCGTGGAGGGAAGGCGCGGCTGTGCGCAGTCGTCACGCACCACGCACCACGCATCACGGGTCGTGGAATTGTCGGCAAGCCGTCGCTCATCACTTGTTTGCGGGAGCAGACGGCGCTCTCGAGTCTTTCGCAGGAAGCCAGAGCCAACGCCATCGCGCGCCGTCCGCGGACGATTGATACTGGACGAGGCCGAAAAGGAAAGACGCCTTTTTGATGTCGGCGCTCGACTCGCGGCGCCAGAGGTTCCACAGCAACGACTGGCTGGTGGCGCCGGTCTTGGCGTTGCGTTCTTCGCGCCAGATGGACCACACGTGGGACCAGTTGCGTTCGACGCTCTTGTTGTTCGGGAGGATCGGTTCGATGGGTGCGAGCACTTGCAGGCGCTCGTGCCCGTCGGGGTCGCGCCGCCATGTGAAGAACGGCCAGAGGTCCACGCGCCGCAGCGCGTTGCCGGTGGCGGTGTTCCGTTCGACGAGGTCGGAGTAGAGGAAGAACAGGATGCGTGTGCGCTCCCAATCAAGCGGGTCGGACGAGGCGCGGTTGTATTTCCAAAGCGGCCACAGGATGAATTCGCTCGTTTGCACGTCATTGTGCGCGTGGCCGAAGAACGGCCAGATGCGGTTGGCGGTTTTTCCCTCGCCGCGCGCGAAGACGATGAGCGGCCACGGCGCGCCCCATTCGCGGTAGCGTTTCTCCCGGTCGTCCGTGACGGTGTAGAGCGGCCACAGATACGTGGTCGAGTCGCGCGCGGGTGAGCGATAGGAAGTGAACACAGGAAGGAACGCGCGCTCGTGAATGTCATTCGTGGTGCCGATGCCACTGTCTTGCCGGAGAAAGAACGGCCAGAGTGCGAAGAAGCTGTCATGCCCGCCCACGGTTTCCTCGATGCCGAGGCTGTTGGTGCGAATGAAAGCGTCGCGGTGCTCGCGCCCGACCAGCGGCCAGCATTGCCACCCGCTCATCCGGTCCCCGCTGCGCATGTGGAAGAATGGATAGAGGTAGTTGTCGGTGACGACGTCGCGCTTGCGTGTCTGCGACCAGAGCGGGAACAGCACAAAGCGAATCTCGTCGCGCAACAGGCGCCCCTTCAAGTGGCCGTAGAATGGGAGCAACGCCGTGTAGTTGTCGTTGGAGTTTGCCGATCGCTGTTGGAAGTAGAAGGGGAAGAGCGAGAATCGCCGCGTGATCAGGTCGTCTTGACTGCTGCCGCCCGAAAAACTGAGCAGTTGGAAAAGGTGGAACCGATACTCGTCGCCAAACCGATCCCAACTCAGAAGCGGGTAAAGGATGTCGAACTCGGTCGCTGCGACATCCGGATCGTCAAACAGGGAGAAAAACGGCGGAAACGCGGTGCTCGAACGCGTCCCGGCTTGCTGTCGGTAATAAAGCGGTCCGAGCAACTCCGTCCGGTTGCCGTCTTCCAGCGTCAATTCGAACCGGGAATGAGCGGGCCCCGCGACGAAGGAGTCCGCGCCCCGGCTCGATGGAGCGGGGTGAAGTGCAAACCCAAGGATGACGAGCCACCACTGACTGAAGGCTGGCCGGCGCGCGACGGAAGGGGTCACGCACGCAGGATGTAGAGGGCTTGGGTGGGCGTCAAGATTGCGACTCGGATTCAGTGAGTCGATCTCCGCACGGCAAGATCAGATTGCATGGTCGTTCCCCTCACTCAAGGTCGCTAGGTCAAAGAGTTGCGGAAAACTCGAACCGATCGAAACCGTTAACGAATCGGCTCTTTTCTCCCGGTTTCTCCGTATCCGGGGCGGCAACTTCGTATTTGACTTCAATCCGACCGAATCCTAGGTTCGCGCCAGTTGATTGAGGTTCTTACCTCGGTTCCTCCCGACCCAGCGGGGGTAGTGCATTATCTCCGCTGGGTCCTTTTATTTTCCAACCCCGCCGCACGAGAAGGTTGAGGAGCGCGGGCAGAAACGTCAATGCAGCGACCATGCAAGTGGTCGTGCCCACGGCCATGATGCAGCCGAGGCTGCTGATGCCTTGGTGCTTCGCGAGTATGAGGCTGCCGAACCCGGCGACTGTCGTGAGCCCGGAGACGAGGACGGCCTTGCCGGTGGACTTGGCGAGAATGCCTGGGTTTTGTTCCTCAGCGAAGCGGTTGAGGATGTGGATGCCGTTCGATACGCCAATGCCGATGACGAGCGGCAGTGTCATGATATTGGCGGGGTTGAACGGGATGCCGACCCACCCCATGAAGCCGACCATCCAAATCGCGCCAATGGCGACTGGCAGGAGCGCAAGCAGGACGCACCCGACACTCCGGAAGTGGGCAAAGACAATCAGGGCAATCGCCGCGAGTGCATACAGCGCGGCCTCCTCGTAACTGCGCTTCAACAGCGTGGTATATTCGAGCAACTGCACGGGAGTTCCGGTGATGATGGGATGCCCGGAGTCCTCGGGATCCAGCGTGCGACGGAGCTCGTCCACGAAAGCTCGCTGGCCTTCGCGTTGCCAGACATCCACGCAGGGATAGACTTGCAGAAGCAAATGACCCGATCGGCCGATGAACCGGTTCCGAAGCGGCTCGGGCAAGTCTTCGACCCGAAGACCGGCAGTGGCGTCCTGTCCCCGCATCGTCTCCAGCGTTTCGTGCAAATCCTCCAGCAACGCCTGTTGAAATGCCGCGAGCTTTTCCGGCGCGCTGCCCCGGTGGGCGTTCAGGATTTGCGTGCGCAGCACCTGGATCGCGTCCCGCAGCTTCCGCAGGTTCTGCTCGAGAACAAGATCGTTCTCCTTGCGAACTTCCTCTTCCGCAAGCCCGAGGTAGCCCTGCAGCGAGTAGAGAATCTGGCTCAATTCGGGGACATTCACCGGGTTGGTGTCCAACCGCGGGAAGCGCATCGTCGCGAGTTCCGCTTTCAAGTCACGGATGAGCTGCAGCTTGGGCGCGGGATTCTCCGCGAGGAACTGCCCCATTGAGCGGACCATTCCGACCGTGGTCAGGTTGGTGAGCTTCGCCTCCAGCGCCACGGCCTGCTGGAGATTCGTCGCAATCACGGCGCTGTAGAGCAGCGAGTTCGAGGCCGAGTGCAGAAGCTTCTTCTCATACACCACCGCGGGCAGGCCGTCGGCCTGCATGTGAAGCAGGTTGTAATCGAACGGCACCCGGCCGAAGCGCGACCAGGACAAGCCGCACAAGACCACGGTCACCACAAGCACCAGACCCGGCCGCTCAAGCCACGCGCGCTCGATGCGCGCCCGTTTGGCCTCGGCCGGCGGCGCCGCGTGGTCGATCACGTTTTGCCGGCCGCGCAACAGCAGCACCGGCAGCAGCGTGAGCATCGGCACGAGGCAGATGAGCAGGCCGCCGCCGGCGATCACTCCCATTTCCTGGATGCCTCGGAAATTCGTGATCGCCATGGCGAAGAACGCTCCGGCCGTCGTTAAACAGCCCGTGAAAATCCCAAGGCCCGTATGGACCATCGCCTTGTGCAACGCCTCGCGCTCCGTGCGCCCGTGCCGCAACTCCTCCTCATACCGCGTGACGAGGTGCACGCCGAAGTCCACCGCCAGCCCGATCAACATCGGCGCAAATGTGATGGTGAGGATGTTCAGGTGCCCGACCACGAGCGTCGTGTAACCCATGGTGTAGCCAAGCCCCACCACGAGGCAAAGCGTCGCCTTCAACGGCCGTCCGGTCTGCTGGTATCCGTAGATGAAGATCAGTGCGACGATCACGAGCGACACTATCGACGCGACCATCGTGTCCTCTTGCGATTGCTTCATCTCGTCCACTTCGAGCACGGGCTCGCCGGTGATTCCCACGTTCAAGCCCGGCACCTCCACGGACGTGCGGCGGACCAGCTCTCCCAATCGCTCCACCGCGTCCGCGTTCAAGTCCGCGGTCCGCGCGTGCGCCGTGACGAGGTAAATGCGCCCGTTCGCGTAGGTGATGTATTGCTCCTGCTCGGCTTCCTCGCCGCCTCCGAAAAACGACGCGATGCCGGGCGACCCCGGCGTGCCCGGCCGCGCGAGGCAATCACTCGCCTCGGACACCAGCCGCTCCAGCGCCGGCAGCGCCTTCACGAGCGACTTGTTCTCGGCGCTTTCCTCGCGCTTCGCGGTTCGGAACTGCGCGTTCACCAACTGAAACAGCGACGCGAGATTCGTGGCTTGCGTGAACGTTTCGAGGAACGGGCGGAACTCCTTCAACTGTCCGTGCAGTTCGCGCAGGTCCTCCTCCTTCACGAAGAGCAGCGCCTTCGAGCCCATCATCCGCAAGTCGCCCTTGAAGAATACGTCGGTGAAGAGGTTCGTCTCGGCCTCGAGGCGCGCGCCGAGACGCTCGACAAACCGCCGGTTGCGCGCCGGGTCGTTGCTCTCGACCAGCACCACAAGGTCGTCTTGCGGCGGAAACTCCCTCTTGAACGTGAGGAAATTCCGGTGATACCGCTTGTCCGCCCCGACGAGGTCGTCGCGGTTCGTCGTGAAGTCCAGCTTCACCACCGTGTAGAGCACGCACACGAGGAACAGCACCACCTGCGGATAGAAGAAGAGCCGCGGATACGAATACACCGCGTCCGACAACCGCCCGAGCAGGCGCTGCGGCAGGGATGGCTTGGGCTCGGTTTGCACAGTCTCGGCGCGGGGGATTTAGATTTGGAACCGGATTGCGATCAAGGCTGCGCTCACTCCGAAAAGTCCGCGTTGTGCCACACTTCCTGCACGTCATCGTGATCCTCGATCGCCTCGATGAGCGCGGCCACGTCCTCCGCGGCGGGCCCGCCCACCGGCACGGTGATCGCCGGTTTGGCGATGACCTGCGCCGCGTCGCACTTGAGCCTTCGCGACTCGACAGCCTTGTGCACCGCCTCGAAGTGCGCCGGGTCCGTGACGATCCCGAACCCGTCCGCGCCCGCCACGAAATCCTCCGCGCCCGCCTCCAGCGCGATGGCCATCAACTCGTCCTCGGCCGCCGCGTCCCGCGCAAGGACGAGCTCGCCCACCTTGCGGAAGAGCCGCGAGACCGAGCCCGCGTCGGCGATCTTGCCGCCGGCCTTCGTCACAAGGCTCCGGATTTCGGCCGCGGTGCGGTTTCGGTTGTCCGTCGTGAGCTCCACGAGCAGGGCCACGCCATGCGGCGCGAAGATTTCGTAGGTCAGGTCTTCAAACAAGATTCCAGCCGTGTCACCGGCGCCTTTCTTGATCGCGCGTTCCACGTTTTCGTTCGGCATGCTCGCCGCGCGGCAGCGCATCAACACCATCCGCAGCCGGGGATTCAACGCCGGATCCGCGCCGCCCAGTTTCGATGCGACCATCAACTCGCGCGCAAGCTTCGAGAACATCCGCCCGCGCTTCGCGTCGATCGCCCCCTTGAAGGTCCGCACCTTCGACCATTTGCTGTGGCGCGCCATGTCAGCCGTGCCGGGCCCCGGCGCCGGGCTGCCTCACGCCCGCGTCCACCATTTTCATGAACGCCTCGGCTCCTGCGACGAACTTGGGCCGGTCCGCGTCGAGCGCGCCCACGTGTGTGCCGGCGATTTCCCAAAACAACTTCGGCTCGCGCGCCGCCGCGAAGTTCCGCTCTCCGTGCCGCGGGGAAATCACGTCGTCCGCGCGGCTGTGCATCACGAGGACGGGACATCCGATGCGCGGCAGCCGCTCGCGCGTGTCATACTTGATGCGGTTGATCCACCGCACCGGCAGCCACGGGAAAATCTCCTCGCCGAGGTCGGCGATGCTCGTGAAGGAACTTTGCAGCGCCAGCCCGCCGAGCGCCACGCGCGACGCCACCTCGCTCGCCACGCCGCCGCCGAGCGATTCGCCCCAGGCGACCACGTGCGACGGCGGGAATCCCCGCGTTTGCAGCCACGCCAGCGCGGTCAATGCGTCGGTGTAGGTGCCCGCCTCGTCCACGCGGCCCTCGCTGCGCCCGTAGCCGCGATAATCGAACGTCAGCAGGTTCACACCCGTTTCGCAGAGGGCCTTGTAGTAGCCGGGGCGCGAGCTGATGTTCCCGCCGTTGCCGTGGCAAAACAGCACGGCGAACGCCTTGCGCGGCGAGGATTCGTCCGCCTTGAAGAACCAGGCGTGCAGCCGCAGGCCATCCGCAGTCGTGAGCCACACTTCCTCCCACGCGCGGCCGACGGACGACGGCTCAAACTCCATCTCCCGCGTCGGGTGATACACCTGGCTGTGCTCGAACTTGCGCAACATGGCTCGACCCGGGCGCGTGCCTGCATCGCCGGATCCGCCGCGAGGCTTGCACACGGGCGCAACGGAGGCGAGCCGGTTTCACGCGACGGCGACCGGGAAAAACGTTGCCCGCCGTCCTCGCTGCGCTACGCTGCCGGCCTCGCGCATGAAGACTCTGCTTCCCTTCTCGCTTTCAATCGCCGCCGTCGCAGTCTGGGCCGCCGAGCTGCCCGCGCCCAGGTTTCGGGCGGTGAATGTGGACACCAACGTCAGCATCGGCTACGGCCTTGCCATCGCCGACGTGGACGGCGACGGCAAGCCCGACATCCTGCTCGCCGACCAGAAGACCATCCAGTGGTATCACAACCCGACGTGGAAGAAGCATCTCATCGCCGAGAACCTCACGCCGAAGGACAATGTCTGCATCGCCGCGCGCGACATTGACGGCGACGGCAAATGCGAAATCGCCGTCGGCGCCGAGTGGAATCCCGGCGACACCGTCAACAGCGGCGCGGTTTTCTACCTTGTCGCCCCGAAGGACCGCACGCAGAAGTGGGAGCCCGTCAAGCTCCACCACGAGCCCACCGTCCATCGCATGCATTGGGCGAAGAATCCCGCGGGCAAATGGGACCTGATCGTCAAGCCCCTGCACGGCCGCGGCAACAAGGCCAACGAGGGCGTCGGTGGAAAGGTCCTCGCCTACACGGTTCCCGCGGATGTGAATCAGCCGTGGAAGACCGAGGTCGTGAGCGACTTCTTGCACGCGAGCCACAACTTCCAACCCATCAATTGGGACAACGACCCCGAGCACGAACTCGCCATCGGTGGCAAGGAAGGCGTGTGGTGGTTTGGCCGCAGCACCGGCTCGTGGAAAAAGCGCCAGCTCACCGACCAGCCCACGGGCGAAGTGCGCGACGGCTTCCTCCCCGATGGCACGCGCTTCCTCGCCACCATCGAGCCGATGCACGGCACCACCGTGGCCGTCTATCGCCAGCCCGAGTCCGGCAAGGGACTTTGGGCGCGGCAGGTCCTGGACGACTCACTCAAGGACGGCCACGCGCTCGCCGTCGCCGACGTCCTCGGCGTCGGTTCCGTGCAGGTCATCGCGGCGTGGCGCGGCATGACGCCCAAGGCAGTGCCCGGTGTGAAGCTCTTCACGCCGCTCGACGCCGGTGCGAATCGGTGGCGCACCGACACCCTCTCCACGGACGAAGTCGCCGTCGAGGACATGAAGGTCGCCGACCTCAACGGTGATGGAAAGCCCGACATCATTCTCGCGGGGCGGCAGACCAAGAACCTGCGCATCCTGTTCAACGAGCGCGCGCGTTGACCTCGCGCCCGCGTTTCATCCATGAAGGCCATCCAGCTCGTCGCCCACGGATGCCCCGGCCGGCTGGAACTTCGCGACGTGCCGGACCCGCGCCCGGCCCACGACGAGGTCGTCGTGCGGGTGCGCGCGTGCGGGCTGAACCGCCTCGACCTCTGGGTCGAAGCCGGCGAACTGCCCATCTCCATCCGCCTCCCGCGAACACCCGGTTGCGAAATTGCCGGCGAAGTCGCCGCGCTCGGCGCCGATGTGGACCAGTGGAGGCTCGGCGACCGCGTGGCCGTGCAATCCAACTCCTTTTGCGGCACGTGCGAATTCTGCCTGCGCGGCGAGGAGAGCAACTGCCTCAACACGCGGCTCGTCGGAGTGGACTCCGACGGCGGCTTCGCGGAAAAAGTCTGCGTGCCCGCGCGCTCGCTCGTCGCGCTGCCGGAGGCGGTGGAATTCCAGACCAGTGCCGCGCTCACGCTCGCGGGCAGCACCGCGATGCACATGCTCACGGACCGCGTCGAGGTGCGGCCCGGCGACTGGGTGCTCGTGGTGGGCGCGTCGAGCGGCGTCGGCTCCGCGGCGATTCAGATTGCCAAGCAGCTCGGCGCGCGCGTGCTGGCCACCGGCTCCTCGGACTCCCGGCGCGAACTCGCGCTCCGGCTCGGCGCGGAGTCCGCCGTGGATTCCGCGCTCGCCGACTGGCCCGCTGAAGTCCGGCGGCTCACCGGCAGGCGCGGCGTGGACCTCGTCATCGAGCACGTCGGCGGCGACGTGCTCGCGCGCGCGTTTCAGTGCCTCGCCCGCGGCGGCGCCGTTGTGACGTGCGGCGCGACGGCCGGCCGCGAGCTGACGCTGAAGGTGTGGCCGTTTTTTGTGAAACAGCAGCGGCTCATCGGCAGCTACGGCCGCAACCACGCGGACTTCCGCGCCACGCTCGAGTGGGCCGCCGACGGCCGCCTCAAGCCGGTGATTGATCGCGTGTTCCCGCTTGCCGAGACCAGCCGGGCCTACGCCGCGCTTCGCGAACGCACCGTGATGGGCAAAGTGCTCATCGTGCCGGAGTAACTCTTGGGGATGCGCAGCCGCTGCGAACGATCCGTCGCCTTCGTTCTGTCCGCCGCCGTCCCACTCTGCGCTTGCCTCCCGCACCGCGCACGCCACATTCCGCGCATGACTTCCCGGCTGCTTGCACTGCTTCTCACGCCCGGTTTGGTGGCGTCGTCCGTCGCGGCAAATCGCGTCTCGACCTTCGCAGGCACCGGGCAGGCGGGTTTCTCCGGCGACGGCGGCCCGGCGACGGCGGCGCAAATCAACAATCCCTTCGGCGTCGTGCGCGGGCCGGATGGCAACATCTGGTTCTGCGAATACACCGGCCAGCGCGTGCGCAAGG
>VHCN01000035.1 GCA_016871675.1 Verrucomicrobiota bacterium | reverse complement strand
CCTCGCTCACGCTGTCGCAGGCCCCGCGCGAGGATCAAGCCGCGCCTGACTTCCTCAACTGGCGGCGCCTCGTCACGCCCGCGCAGTTGCTGAAGCTCGCGGAGGAGAAAACCAAGGTGAACCTGCCCAAGCCGCGCCCGCGGGCGAATTGAAGATTTCACGATCACAGATGGACACGAATCAAACGGACGCCGCAAGGCCGCGCATCCCCGGTGTGGAGTGCGGCGGCAGGGCGAAGCGGCGCGCCGCTTTGAAGGGCAACCACTCGCAAATGAAAACGGTGTCGCCGCGGCGCCCTGCCACCGCACTCCAGGCCGGGTGAGTGGCGTTCAATCCTCACGCTTCACGCTTCACTTCTGACTTCTCACCTTCCGCCGATGCACATCCTCAATCTCGCCGTCCTCCTCGCCGCCCCACTCGCCACCACGCCCGCCGCCGACTCGCACTGGCCGCAGTTCCGCGGACCCGGCGGGCTTGGCATCGCCGGCCCCGGTGATCCGCCGGCTCACTTCGGGCCCAAGTCGAACGTCGTCTGGCAAACCGAGTTGCCGCAGGGCCACTCGTCGCCTTGCATCTGGGGCCAGCGCATTTTTCTCACCGGCCACGCGGGCGGCAAACTTGAGACGCTCTGCCTCGACCGCAAGGACGGCCGCATCTTGTGGCGCGCGCCGGCCCCCGCGGAGAAGCTCGAGGCGTTCCATCGCATCGGAAGTCCCGCGGCCTCGACGCCCTGCACCGATGGCGAGCGCGTTTACGTTTACTTCGGCTCGTTCGGCCTGCTCGCCTACGACTTCGACGGCAACGAAAAGTGGCGCAAGCCGCTGCCCGTGCCGGTGGTCGAGTTTGGAGCCGCCACTTCGCCCCTGCTCGCCGGCGACAAGGTCATCCTCGTGTGCGATCAGGACATGAATTCCTTCCTGCTCGCGGTGGACAAGCAGACGGGCAAGGACATCTGGCGCACCGACCGCTCGGAGTTTCGCCGCGGCTTCTCGTCGCCCTTCCTGTGGCGTCATGGCAGCACCGGGGAACTCGTTGTCGCGGGTTCGTTGTGGGTGAAGAGCTACGATTTGAAGGATGGCAGGGAACGCTGGTCCGCGCGCGGCATGGCACGCGTGTCGAACGCGTCGCCGGTTGCGGGCGACGGGTTGCTCATCGTGTCGAGTTGGAACGTCGGCGGCGACGAGGGTGACCGCATCGCGATGCCGCCTTTCGAGCAGTTCCTCGCGCAGAACGACAAGGACAAGAACGGCACGCTCGTGAAGGACGAGTTTCCCGCCGGCCCCTTCAAAGACCGCTTCAGCCAGATTGACGTGAACAAGGACGGGACCGTGACGCGGCAGGAATACGCGGACATGCAGTCCATGTTTGAGCGCGCCGAGAACCAGGTCTTCGCCATCAAGCCCGGCGGCCGTGGCGACATCACCGACTCGCACGTCGTCTGGAAAATCAACCGCCACCTGCCTTACGTCTCCTCGCCGCTCTGCTACAAGGGGCGCGTTTACACGGTCAAGGACGGCGGTCTCGCGTCGTGTTACGAAACGAAGACCGGCAGCATCGGCTATCAGGCCGAGCGACTCGACGCCGAGGGCAGCTATTACACCTCGTCCATCACCGCGAACGGCCGCATCTACGCCGCATCGCAAAAGGGCCGCGTGGTTGTTTACGAGGCCGGCGACACGTTGAATGTTCTCGCTCGAAATGACATGGGGGAGCAGGTCTTCGCCACGCCGGCCATCCTCGACGGGCGCATATTCCTCCGCACCGAGAAGCGGCTCTTTTGCTTTGGCCGGTGACGGCGCAATTGCCAGCGCTCGTGCTCGCGGGCAGACTTCGCGCGTGATGTCCTCGGAAAAACTCAGGGTCGCCGTCCTCGGCGCCGGCTCGCTCGGCAAGGAGCACGCGCGGCTCTACGCGGAGCTCGCGGCGTCCGGCGCGGTCGAGTTCGCGGGCGTTTTCGACGTGAACGCAGAGAGCGCCCGGAAGGTCGCCGAGAAGTGCCGCACGCGGGTGTTCGACTCCGCGGACGCCGCCGCCGCCGCCGCGGACGCCGTGAGCATCGTCACGCCGACCACCACGCACTTCGCGCTTGCGAGGTCGTTGCTTGCACAGGGCCGGCACGTGCTCGTCGAGAAGCCGATGACCGACAACACCGCGCAGGCCGCGGAACTGGTGCAACTCGCGCAGCAACGCGGCTGCGTGCTGCAGGTCGGCCACGTCGAGCGGTTCAATCCTGTCTTCAGCTATCTCGAAACGGCCGCGCCCGAGCCGCGCTTCATCGAGTGCCACCGCCTTTCGCCGTATCCCGCGCGCAGCACGGACATCGGCGTCGTGCTCGACCTGATGATCCACGACCTCGACGTCGTGCTCGCCTTTGTGCGGTCGCCGGTCACAAGCGTGGACGCCGTGGGCATCCCGGTGCTGAGCAAGTCCGAGGACATCGCCAACGCCCGGCTGCGCTTTGCCAACGGCTGCGTCGCCAACCTCACCGCGAGCCGCGTGAGCCCCGAGCGCCTGCGCAAGATTCGCGTCTTCAGCGGCGGCGCGCAGCCCAGCTACGTCTCGCTGGACTACCGTGCGCAGGAAGGCTTCATCTACCGCATCGCCCGCGACGGGGAACAGGAATCATCCGTGCTCAAAACGTTGCTTGCGGTCACGCACATCAAGGACGCCGCCATCGTGAGCGAGTTCGCCGGGAAAAAGATCGTGCGGGAGCCCGTGCCCATCGCAAAGGATGAGCCGCTCAAACTCGAGCTGCAGCACTTCGTCGAGTGCGTCCGCGCGAAACGGACCCCGCGCGTGAGCGGCGAATCCGCGAAGGAGGCGCTCGACCTTGCGTTCGATATCACCCGGCAGGTCGGCGCGAACACGACGGATCCTTGAAACTGCCGGGCGCCAACCCGATCAGCCTCAAGAGGGTGAAGGTCGACGATGACCCGACCAATTCAGCACCTCCTGTGGCGCCGGCAGGTCGCGATCCCCGGGGCGGGTGGATTCACGCGTTGCGGAGGCGCCCTGCCTTTGGCAGTTCCGCGCGCAAGGCCAACCCCGTCATCTTGCCTCCGGCCCCATTTCAGTTTTGATCGCACACACTTTTCCGATTTTATTGCGGCGCGACGCGCGTCCGAAAAGCTGTTGACTCCGCTTCGCGAACCGCTACAACAACGCCGCTTCGGGGCGGGACCTGCGGGCCGGGTTCTCGCCTCGTGCGTTTTCAGGCGGCCGTGCCCCGGGGCTCCGGCAGCCTCACCCGGCGGTGCGGCGGGCGCGGCTTATCGCCTGCATTACGAAAACGGAAAACGTGCAGAGCCCGCCCGTGGGGACTTGAAGCTGCGCGCGAGCGGCGCTTAGTGTCACGAGGCGACCGGAACCAGGACCCAAGTGTGCGAGTGCGGACCGAGACACCTGACACCATCCCGACGACCAGCCCCATCGGCTGGTCCACGCTTGTCTGCGTCCCGCAATCCTGACGCCAGCGCGCATGTCTGACATCTTCCCCAAGTGGACGAACAAGCTCCCGCTGATGGTCGGGCTGAGCGCGGCGCTGTTTGGCGGCGCGGGCACGTTTGGCGTGTATTACTACGCGCATCCCGGCTACACGCGCGTTGGTTACAAACCCATCCAGCCGGTCGCATTCTCGCACACCATACACGCCGGCCAGCTCGGGATTGACTGCCGTTACTGCCACAACGGCGTCGAAAGGTCCTGGTATTCCAACATCCCCGCCGCGAGCACGTGCATGAACTGCCACAATCAGGTGCTCAAGGACGACCCCCGCCTCGCGCTCGTGCGCGACTCCGCCGCGACCGGCAAGCCCATCCCGTGGGTGCAGATCCACAAGCTGCCCGACTACGTTTACTTCAACCACTCCGTCCACGTGAACCGCGGCGTCTCCTGCGTCGAGTGCCATGGGAAAGTCAACGAGATGGACGAAGTCTGGCACGCCAAGCCCTTGGGCATGCCCTTCTGCCTTGAATGCCACAACGCGCCCGAGGCCAGGCTGCGCCCGCCCGCCGAAATCTACAACCTCGACTGGCAGCGCCCCGCCAACTTCACCGAGACCCACGGCAAGAAATTCGCCCACGACTGGAAGGTCCTTTCCTCCACGAGCTGCTCCGCCTGCCACCGATGAAGACCATTCCCCCGGCCTGCCGCGAGCCCGACAACGGCGTCCAATACTGGCGCAGCCTCGAAGCCCTTGAGGGCACACCCGAGGCCCGCGCCTGGGTCGAGCGCGAATTCGTCGACGGCGCGGGCGAACTCAAGGACCCCGTCACCCGGCGCGACTTCATGCGGCTGATGACGGCGGGCTTCGCGCTTGCCGGCGCGGGTGCGCTCACCGGATGCCGCCGCCCCGTCGAGAAGATTTACCCCTTCGGCAAGCAACCCGAGAACTACATCCACGGCGTTTCTCAGAGCTTCGCCACCGCGATGCCCACCCGCCACGGCGCCGTGCCGCTTGTGGTGAAATCGCACGAAGGCCGCCCCATCAAGGTCGAGGGCAACCGCGAGCACCCCATCAACACGGTGGCCGGACGCGCCCACGGCGGCTCCGACCTTTACGCGCAAGCCTCCCTCCTCGACCTCTACGACCCCGACCGCGCGCAGCGGTTCACCAAGGGAGGCAACCGCATCGAGCGCGAGGCCGCGCTCGATCAGCTGGCCCAGTTTGCAACGCAGTTCAGCGCGAGCCGGGGAGCCGGCGTTGCGGTGCTCATGGAATCGTCGTCCTCGCCGTCCCGGGACCGACTCGTCAAATCCCTCGGCGCCAGGTGGCCCGAGGCCAGGTGGTTCTTCCACGACGCCATTGACCTCGGCGTCGCAGCCCGCGCGGCCAGCCTCGCCTACGGACGAAGCGTCCAGCCCCAATACAAACTCGAAAACGCCCAAGTCATCCTTTCCCTGGACAGCGACTTCATCAGCACCGAGGAAGACTCCGCCCGCCACATCCGCGGCTTCGCCAACGGCCGCAAGATCACCGAGGCAGGGCTCGGTTCCACCCGGGCCCCATCGGGTCCGGCCAAGCAAAACGCCACCATGAGCCGCCTCTACTGCGTCGAGGCCATCATGTCACAGACCGGCGCGAACGCCGACCACCGCCTCCGCTGCCCCTCCGGACAAATCATCGCCGTCGCCGCGGCCATCGCCGCCGCCGTCGAGCCCGGCATGCCCGCCTTCGCCACCCTCGCACAGAAGTGCCCGTTGCCCGCCGGCGTGAAGCGCGAGTGGATCCTCGAATGCGCGAAGGATCTTGTCGCCAACAAGGGCAAGGCGCTCGTGCTCGCCGGACACCGCCAGCCGCCCGCGGTCCATCTCGTCGCGCACCTGCTCAACATGCTGCTCGGCGCCATCGGCAACTCCGTCGTGTTCCGCGCCGCGCCCGCCCCGGCCGCCGGCATCGAGGCGCTCGTGGCGCAACTCGGCACCGGCGGCGTGAACCTGCTCGTCATCCTCGGCGGCAATCCGGCGTTCACCGCGCCCGCCCAGCTCAACTTCACCGCCGCGCTCAAGAACGCGAAGGCCATCGTCCGCCTCGGCACGCACGAGGACGAAACCTTCTCCGCACTCGGCGCGAATGGCTGGCACCTGCCCACCGCGCACTACCTTGAATCGTGGGACGATGCGCGCACGGGCGACGGCACGCTCGTCCCCGTGCAACCCCTCATCGAGCCGCTTTACGCAGGACTCACCGAGACCGAAGTTCTCGCCCGCCTCGGCGCGTGCGAGTCGCTCAAGTCCCACGACATCACGCGCGAGACCTTTGCGTCGCTCACCGGGGGCAAGATGGACGAGGAAAAGTGGAAGCATTACCTCCACGACGGCTTCCTCGGCGGCGGCGCCGCCGACCACCAGCCACCGGCCACCAGCCTTGCCGCGCAGAACATCGCCGACGAACTGGCGAAGGCGACCGCGCCCGCCGCGCCGTCGGCCGCAAGCATCGAGGTGGTGCTGTTCCGCGACACCAAGCTCGACGACGGCCGGTTCGCGAACAACGGCTGGATGCAAGAACTGCCCGACCCCATCACCAAGATTGTCTGGGACAACGCGCTGCTCCTCAGCCGCAAGACCGCGGTCGAGCTCGGCTTCGAGAACAACGACGTGGTCGAGATTTCCGTCGGTGGCCGCAAGGTCGCCGGCCCCGTTTGGATTCAGCCGGGACAGGCCGATTACACCGCCGGCATCGCGCTCGGTTGGGGACGCCAGAAAGGCGGGCGCATCGCCAACTTCCACGGCAACGACGAGAATTCGAACCGCGGCCGCACCGGCTTCAACGGCTACGCGCTGCGCACCGACTCGCTCATCGTGCCCGGCGCGAAGCTCACCAAGACCGGCGCGACTTACAAGCTCGTCACCACGCAGGACCACTGGTCCATGGAAGGCCGCCCCGTCGTGCGCGAGGCGAACCTCAAGGACTTCAACGAGCACCCGGACTTCGCCCGGAACATGGACCTCGATGCGCCCTCGCACTCGGCGCACATCCCGAAGGATGACAAAGGGCAGCCGCTGACGATTTACAAGCACCCCTACCAGAGCCATCCGCACCTCATGAGCTCGATGCACCAGTGGGGGATGAGCATTGACCTCAACGCATGCGTCGGCTGCAACGCGTGCGTCATCGCGTGCCAGGCCGAGAACAACATCCCCATCGTCGGCAAGGATCAGGTGCACCGCAACCGCGAGATGCACTGGCTGCGCATTGACCGCTACTTCACCGGCACGCCGCTCAAGCAGAAGGCCGCGAGCCTGCTCGGTTCCTTCGCGAACAACCTCACGTCGTCGCCCGGCAAGACCGACGAGGTCAACCTCGTGCTTGCCGACCCCGCGCAGCAGAAGAAGGAGTGGATTGACGAGCCGCAGGTCGTCAACCAGCCGATGCTCTGCCAGCACTGCGAGGCCGCGCCGTGCGAGAGCGTCTGCCCCGTCAATGCCACCGTGCATGACGAAGAAGGCATCAACGTGATGGCTTACAACCGTTGCGTCGGCACGCGCTATTGCTCGAACAACTGCGCGTGGAAGGTCCGCCGGTTCAATTTCTTCGATTTCAACAAGCGCCCGCTCGAAAACCTCTACAAGGGCCCGCTCGCCGGGCGCGGCGCGGACGAGATGGACCTCGTGAAGCTCGCGAAGAACCCCGAGGTGAGCATCCGCATGCGCGGCGTGATGGAGAAGTGCACGTTCTGCGTGCAGCGCGTCGAGGCGGCCAAGATTTCGCAGAAGGTCAAGGCCGGCGCCAGCGGTGACGTCGAGGTCCGCGACGGCACAATCCAGACCGCGTGCGAGCAGGCGTGCCCCGCGGACGCAATCGTCTTCGGCAACGTGCTTGATCCGTCGAGCCGGGTGTCGAAGCTCAAGAAGCAGCAGCGCGACTACGCCGTGCTGGGCTTCCTCGACACGCGTCCGCGCCTGACCTACCTCGCGCGGGTGCGCAACCCGAACCCGGCAATGCCCGATTACAAGGAACACCCGATGCCGCACAGCATCAGCGAATACGCGAAGCGCAGCGGTTCCCCCTTTGAACCGCACGGCTCGGGCCCCGCCGCCGGCGGCGCGAAGAAAGGAGCGCACTGATGGACGCCGCTTCGCAACAATCGACCCCGGCCGTGGTGCAGGTCGCGGCGCCCCCGGCGGAACTCGCCCGGGAACCGCTGGTGCTGAACAACCACAGCTTCGGCTGGATCTCGGACACGGTCGCCGGCATCGCCGAGGGCAAGGCTCCGAAGTGGTGGTGGCCCGCGTTTCTCATCAGCTTCGGCGTCATGTCCATGATGGGCATCATGATCGCCTACCTCGTCTCGACGGGCGTGGGCGTGTGGGGCTTGAACCAGCCCGTCGCATGGGCGTGGGACATCACCAATTTCGTGTTCTGGATCGGCATCGGGCACGCCGGCACGCTCATCTCCGCCATCCTCTTCCTCCTCCGTCAGAAGTGGCGCACCTCCATCAACCGCGCCGCCGAGGCCATGACCATCTTTGCCGTCATCTGCGCCGGCACCTTCCCCGTCATCCACGTGGGGCGAATCTGGTATGCGGTCTGGTGGTTGCCGCCCATTCCCAACGCCTACGGCATCTGGCCGCAGTTCCGCTCGCCGCTGTTGTGGGACGTGTTCGCGGTCTCGACCTACTTCACGGTGTCGCTGCTGTTCTGGTATATGGGCTTGATCCCGGACCTGGCGACGATGCGAGACCGGTGCAAGACGAAGATTCGCAAGTTCTTCTACAGCCTCGGCGCGCTGGGCTGGACGGGATCGAACCGGCACTGGAGCAATTACGAGAAGGCCTACCTGATCCTCGCGGGTCTCTCGACGCCGCTGGTGCTCTCGGTGCACTCGATCGTGTCGTTCGATTTCGCGGTGTCGCAGGTGCCCGGCTGGCACACCACCATTTTCCCGCCTTACTTCGTCGCGGGCGCGATTTTCTCCGGTTTCGGCATGGTGCTTTCGCTGATGATTCCCATCCGGACGTTGTGCAAGCTGGAGGATGTGATCACCGTCCGGCACGTGGAGCTCATGTGCAAGGTGATCCTCGCGACGGGTTCGATCGTGGGCTACGCCTACGGGATGGAGTTCTTCATCGCGTGGTATGGCGGCAACCAGTATGAGCTGGACACGTTCAAGAACCGGGCGTTCGGCCCGTATTGGTGGGCGTATTGGTGGATGGTCTCGTGCAACGTGATCAGCCCGCACCTGTTCTGGTTCAAGAAAGTCCGCACCAACATGGTGGCGGTGTTCATCATCGCGGCGTTCGTGAACGTCGGCATGTGGTTCGAGCGGTTCGTCATCATCGCCACGTCGCTCACGCGGGATTACATCCCGTCCAACTGGGGCGACTTCAGCCCGACTTACGTGGACGTGCTGACGTTCGTGGGCAGCTTCGGTCTGTTCATGACGTGCTTCCTGGTGTTCATGCGGTTCCTGCCGGTCATTGCGATCAGCGAGGTCAAGGGCGTGACGCCGCAGGCGGATCCGCATCATCCGCTGGGCGGCGCGAAGCACGGAGGGCACCACTAATGGCTGCGGGCGCCAAAATCTACGGGCTGGTGGCGGAGTTCTCGCGCACGGCCGACGTCCTGCACGCCGCCGAAAAGGTGCGCGATGCCGGTTACACACGATGGGACGTCCACACCCCGTTCGCGGTGCATGGCATGGACGCGGCGATGGGTTTGAAGTCATCGAAGGTCGGCTGGTTCAGTTTCCTCGGAGGAGCGACCGGCTACACGGCGGGCATGCTGATGATTTGGTGGATGAACGCGTTCGATTACCAGATCGTCGTCGGCGGCAAGCCCATGTTCAGCCCGTTCTTCGCGTTCCCGGTCAGCTACGAATGCACGATCCTCCTGGCGAGCTTCGGGTCGCTCGGCGGCATGTTGTTCCTCAACCGCCTGCCGCGGCTGCATCATCCGCTGCTCAAAAACCGGCGCTTCGCGCAGGTGACCCATGACAAGTTCTTCATCGTGATCGAGACGTCGGACCCGAAGTATTCGCCCGCGTCGGCCCGGCAGATGCTGGAGGCGGCGGGCAGTTCGCACATCGAGGAGGTCGAGGAATAATGCGATACATCGTCCTCCTGTTTGTGCTGTCGGTTGCGACGGTCTACCTCGTCGCGGGCAAGCGCGGCGATCATTCCCGCCGCCCGCCGATCGAGATCATTCCGGACATGGTGCGTCAGAACAAGGTGCGGCCGCAGGAGGCCGGCGGGTTTTTTGCGGATGGCATGGACTCGCGCCCGCCGGTCGCCGGGACGGTCGCTCGCGCGACGGCGCTGGACGTCAAAGGGGCGAGGGTGCTTCCGTTCGAGGAACACGCGGTGAACACGGGACTGGTGCCCGGCACGACGAATCATGTGGCGACGATCCCGCTCGCGGTGAACGAGAAGCTGATGGCGCGCGGACGGGAGCGGTTCAATATCAGTTGCACGCCGTGCCACGGTCCGCAGGGCGACGGGAACGGCATCACGAAGAAAATCGGCGCGATGGCCGTCGTGGCGACGTTGCACGACAAGCGGATCGTGTCGCAGCCGGACGGGGAGCTGTTCGGCGTGATTTCACACGGCCGGAACCTGATGCAGGGATACGCGGCCAACATCACGGTCGAGGACCGGTGGGCGATCGTGGCCTACGTGCGGGCGTTGCAACTATCGAAGCTTGGCTCCACCAACGACGTCCCGCCCGCCGCGCGGGCGCTGCTGAAGTAAACCATGAACGAGTCTGCACAATCCGGTTTCTGGCGCCGGTTCTCCGGATGGCTCGCCGCGGCCGTGATGTTCGCGGTGTTGGGCGGCGTCGCCGAGGCGGCCCAGACAGGAGCTGCCGCACCGCACGCCGCGCCGCCGTGGATCAAGGCGGCCGGGTATTCGTATCTGACGGCCTACATGTTCTTCCTCAGCCTTTGCCTCGGCGGGCTGTTCCTCGTGCTGATCCATCATCTCTTCGATGCGATGTGGTCAGTGCCGACGCGGCGCTTTTGCGAGCACATGGCCTGCCTGCTGTGCCCGTGGATGCTGGTGCTTTTCCTGCCGATCCTCGCCAACGTGCTGCTCGCCGGCCCCGAAAACCTCATCTACGAGTGGATGGATCCCGCGAAGGCCGATCACGCCCTGCACGCGAAGCACGCGCTTTTCAACAAGCCCGCATTCGTCCTCGTGTCGCTCGCGCTCTTCGGCATCTGGGGCTGGCTCACGCACGGGTTGCGCCGCCACTCGCTCGCGCAGGACAAGACCGGCGCCGCCGGGCACACACGCGCGATGCGCAAGTATGCGGCCGGCGGCATCTTCATCTTCGCCTTCTCACTGACGCTCGCGTGCATTTTCTGGATGAAGTCGCTGATGCACCAGTTCTTCAGCACGATGTACGGCGTCTACTATTTCGCAGGCAGCGTGTGGACGACGATGGCGACGGTTTATGTGATCACGCTCATCCTCAAGAAACGCGGCCCTCTCGCGTCGGTGGCGGGCCCGCGGCAGTTCCACGACATCGGCGTGCTGTTCTTCGCGTTCACGGTGTTCTACGCCTACATCCACTTCAGCCAATACTTCCTCATCTGGAACGCGGCCATCCCCGAGGAGACCTTCTGGTATGTGCTGCGGGAGAAGGGCGGTTGGTGGTGGATTGGCATGCTCATCATCTTTGGCCACTTCTTCGTGCCGTTCCTTACCTTCCTGCGGATCGACACCAAGCTGAACGCCGCGATCATGGTGCCGTTCGCGGCCTGGGCATGGCTGATGCACTACCTGGACATGACCTACAACGTGATGCCGAAGATTTACCCGGACGGGCCGCGAATCGGAGTCTTTGACGTGCTCAGCCTCGCCGTGATCGGCGGCGTGCTCATCAACCGGTTCTTCGCCGCGTTCAACGCCCACCCGCCTTATCCGCAGAAGGACCCGCGCATCGCCGAGACGATGGGCGTTTACGTCGACCCCGCGAAAGGCCCGGGCGCGGCGCATTGAACCGACCGAAGTCACCCGTGAACTCCGAACACGATTCCAACGAATGCTGCAGCGAGTCCTGCCGGACGCGGTGCGTGTATTTCTTCGCGGTGCTGGGCGCGCTGCTCATCGTGCTGGCCCTCGACCGCGCGATGATCCGTTACACCGCGCCGGAGGCCTCGAAGGCGCCCGTCCGCGCAAAGGAGCGCGCCGAAAAGCTCGCCGAGGTCCGCAAGGAATCCGCCGAGGCGCTCGGCACCTACGGCTGGCAGGACAAGACGAAAGGACTCGTGCGACTCCCCGTGGACCGCGCGATGGAACTCACGCTCGAGCGCTACAGGAGCCCGGCCGCGGCGCGGTCAAACCTCATCGAGCGCGTCGAGAAGGCCACGGCGCTGCCGCCGAAGCCGCCGGAGAAGCCGAGCCCGTTCGAGTAGTCGCCCGACATCCCAATGTCGAGTCCGGCGCGTGCCGGGCATGCCCGGCACGACATTGGAACGTCGGGCTATCCAGAATGACCGCCGCCAACGACAACACGAATTGCGCCGCCGCGCCGACCAACGCGGAACTCGACGCGTCGTGCCGCGGGCCGGTCGCCTTCCTTCTTATCAGCGCCTCGCTGTGGCTCGTCGTGGCGACCGTGCTGGGTCTCATCGCGGCTTGGCAGCTTCAAGCGCCCGGGTTTCTCGCCGGGTGCCAGTGGTTCACGCACGGCCGCGTGAAGCCCGCCGCCTTCAACGCGCTGCTCTATGGCTTCACGTTGCAGGCCGCTTTCGCCGTCGCGCTGTGGCTCATCGTCCGCCTCGGGCGCGCCGCGCTGTCCGGTCCGTTCTCGCTCCTCATCGCGTCGAAGCTCTGGAACCTCGGCGTCACGCTCGGCGTCTGCGGCGTCCTGCTCGGCGACAACTCGGGCCACGAGTGGTTCGAGATGCCGCGCTACGCCGCGCCGCTGCTGCTCGTCGCGTATCTGATCATCGGCGGGCACGCGCTCGTGACGATGCACGCGCGCCGCGAGCGCGGGTTGTTTGCCACCCAATGGTATCTGCTGCTCGCGCTGCTGTGGTTCCCGTGGATTTACTCGACCGCCCTGTGGCTGCTGCACGTCCATCCCGTGCGCGGCATCACGCAATCGGTGGTCAACTGGTGGTTCATCGGCAACCTGCAGTTGCTCGTGCTCGTTCCGTTCGCGCTGGCGTGCGCCTTTTACATCGTGCCGAAGCTCACCGCGCGTCCGTTGCACAGCCGCGACCTCGCGGTGTTCGGTTTCTGGACGCTCGTCTTGCTCGGCGGTTGGTGCGGCATCCCGGCGGGCGCGCCCATCCCGGCGTGGTTCATCACGGTGAGCATCGCCGCGACCGCGCTCACGCTCGGCCCCGCGCTGGCGGTGACCGGCAACCTGTTCATGACGTGGAAAGGCGCGTTCAGCCGCGTGCGCAACAATCCCGCGCTCGCCTTCGCGCTCATCGGGTTGGTCTTCTTTCTCGGCTGGAGCCTCCGCGCCGCCTTCTCCGGGTTCCGCGGGCCTGCGGAAGGACTGCGGTTCTCAAATCTTGCGACGGCGCAGGATCAACTGCTGCTCGCCGGCGCCGTGTCGAGCCTGCTATTCGCGGCGGTTTATGAGCTCGCGCCCCGGCTTGCGTCGCACGCCTGGCCGTGTGCCGGCCTGCCGCGCGCGCATTTCTGGGGAACGCTCGCCGGGACGGTGCTGGCGCAGGTGAGCCTCGCCGCGCCCGCGGTCTTTGCGGCGAAGTCCTCGCCCGTGGGCGGCGTGATGGCGCTGCCCGTGCCGATGCTGGCCTTCGCGGGCGTCGCGCTCGTGGGTCTGGCAAATCTCGCGTTCGTCGCGCATGTGTTCTGGCTCGCGGCCTGCCATTTCCGGCAGTGCCGCTGCAAGGAAAACGTCCTCGCCCTGTTCAAGGGGCAGGCGGACGCGGAGGCGGCGTCATGACGCGCGGCGCGCTCATCTTCGTCGGCGTGCTGTTCTCGCTCGCGTGCTCGTGGGCGGCGCTCATCTTCGGCTCGCAGCTCCATCTCGGCGCGCTTCAACCCGCGGCCATCCTCAACAGCTCCGAGTTGTATCCCGCGCCGCGTCCCGGACTCGCGCAACAGGGCGCCGTGGTCTATCGCGCGAACGGGTGCTTCTACTGCCACTCGCAGCAGGTCCGGCAGGGCGGCATCACCTTCGGCGCCGTCATCACCGATCCGGGCACGAACGCGCCCGCGGTTGTGGCCGCGCTCCGCGCCCGCTTCCCCTCGGTGTCGGCGGACACCGCGCAACAGACCCCCGGCAAACTGCCCGTCGTCATCGCAGCCGACACCACCGCTGCGGCCGCGAACCAGGCGATGAAACCCTTCACCGACATCGAGGTGAAGACCGAGCTCACCTTCAAGAACCTCGGCGCCGACATCGCGGCCGGGCTTGGCCCGCGCGGTAGCGTCGCGCGCGATTACCTCTTCGACAACCCGCCGCTGCCCGGCAGCCTGCGCGCCGGGCCCGACCTCGCGAACGTCGGCAGCCGCGCGCCGGAGAAGTTCGTGGGCATTTGGAGCTTCAGTCCCGCGGCGCGGACCAATGACGCGCTGCAAGCCATCGAACGCGAGCGTCACCACCTCGCGCACCTTTACAACCCCGCCGCCGTGGCCAAGGGCTCGACGATGCCCGCATATCCGTTCCTTTTCGAGAAGCGCCCGCTCAAGCCCGGCGCGAAGCCATCGCCCGACGCGATCCAACTTGGCAAGGACACTCCGTCCGATGGATTCGAAATCATCCCGTCCTCCGACGCGAAGGCGCTGGTCGCCTACCTGTTGAGCCTTCGGCACGATGCATCGCTCGCCGAACGCGCCGTGCCGCGCCCGCCGCGGATTCCCACGCCGTCCACGAACGCGGCACCGTCCGCCCCCGCGCCCAAGCCATGAACCCCGACCCGCAATCCAGCGCGCCGCTGCCTGAACTGCCGGAACCGACCTTCGGCAAGGCCGGCCTGCCGATGTGGCCCGTGTTGATGCTCGCGGCGCTGTTTTTTGGCGGGCAGCTCTACCTGGAGACCTACGGCGGCGGCTTCCGCGCGGACGTTTACGCCGAGACACTCAAGACACCGCCGCCGACGGGCGACCTTTCCGAGGAGGAGAAGCTGATGCTGCGCGGCGCGGAGGTATACAAGCTGTGTTCCGCGTGCCACCAGCCGAACGGCATGGGGACGCCCGGCCAGTTCCCGCCGCTTGCGGGCTCCGATTGGGTGCTCGCCGAGGGACCGAACCGCGTCATCCGCATCGTGCTCGACGGCGTGCAAGGTCCGATCAAGGTCAAGGTCAAGGACGCCGTCACCGAGTGGAACAACGCGATGGTGCCGTGGCGCGACCCGCTTTCGGACGCCGACATCGCCGCCGTCACGACGT
Organism: Verrucomicrobiota bacterium; assembly: GCA_016871675.1. Taxonomy (NCBI): domain Bacteria; kingdom Pseudomonadati; phylum Verrucomicrobiota; species Verrucomicrobiota bacterium. The sequence continues at coordinate 18,226 of VHCN01000035.1, read as the reverse complement.
TCATCCGCCGCAACAAGGACTGGGGCCACAACGCCTCGCTGGTGAAGCCCGCCCAGGTCAAGGCCATCCGCGAGGCGACCAGCGCGCAGGCCGGCCGCAACTATTCCGCGGACGAACTGCTGAAGGTGCCCGAGCAATAATCCGCCCGACGATGAGGCGGAAGCTGGTCCGCGCGCAGCGGTCCCTCCGCTACTTCGCCGTCACGGACATCGTTCGCGCATCGGGCACCCACTTCTTCCCCGGCGGCGGTGGTGGCACACGCGAGATCAACTTCGCGGCGACGAGTTCGTTCATGTCCTTCGGCACATCCGGCTTCATCATCAACCACGCGCGCAGCGCCGCGTTGAGCGCGGCGCGGTTCTGCTCCTCCTGATCACTGTTGATGCCCTTCGCGTCGAGCTCCTGCGCAATGGGCACGGTGGCTGGCGGCGCGGGACGCGCGGCTGTTTCCGGAACCGGCGCCCCGCCCGGCTTCGGCGTGATCGTGAGCGGCGCGGTGGGTGGCGGTTCGCCTTTCTTGCAGGCGGTGACTGTGACGAACGCGACGGCAAGCATCGCAAGGTAAGGCGGGCGCATATGTCAGTGAAGCTAGTGACGTGATTGGCAGCGCGCGAATTCGTTGAGAAGTCTTAAAGGGCGACAACACGAGACCTCTGCAAAACGTGTAGCGTCGAGGCTGCGCCCCGACGGAACCTGCCAGATTCCCCGGAAAGTCCGGCCACAGGCCGGACACTGCACCGGCGCAAGATGGGTTTTGCAGAGGTCTCAACACGACTGGACTGCGGAGCAAGATTCCTCAGAAAAATAACTCTTGCCATGCGGCAGGCTCCTCAATAGCGTCGGGCTCAGAACCCAAGACCGAAGTGTCTCATGAAACACCTGTCTGCCCCTAGGTGCGCGCGCAGTTTGGCATTCGCAGCCGCAGGATTGATCCTCGCCACGGTCGGATGCCGGAAGCACGAGCCGCCGCCGCCGCCGGTGATTGCCGCGAAGCCCGTCGTCTCAAAGGAACCCGCTCCGGCTCCCGTCCAGCCGCCGGCGCCGACGATTGAGACCCCTGCCCCGACACCGGAAGTTGCGACTGCGGCCCCGAAGGCCCAACCGGTCACTTTCACAGCGCCACCACCTCCACCGATCGCGATCCAGCGGCCCGCTGGATCAGGCCGGGGCGCGTCAGCGCCGCCGCCGCCACCGCCCACGCCGGGCCAGAAGGCCCAGCCGCCGCCGGTTCCATTGATCGGGTTGAAGGAAGTCACTGAAGCCCTGAAGAACTACCATGCTGCGAACAACAAGTTGCCGGACAATCTCGAGCAGTTGATCCTGGCTGGCATGCTGCCTTACCTGCCAAACCCGCCAGCCGACATGAAGTTCGTGATCGACAAGGTGAAGATTGAAGTCCGGATGACCAAGAAATAGCGAATGGTCGTTTGCTCAAGAACCGGAACCCTTTTCATATGAAGCCAAACCCAAGTCAGCGCACCCGAGGCACCACGGCAGGATCCGTGGGATTCACCTTAATCGAACTTCTCGTTGTCATCGCGATCATCGCCATTTTGGCGGGGATGCTTCTGCCTGCCCTTGCCAAGGCCAAGAAAAAGGGCCAGGCGATTTCCTGCGTCAACAACCTGAAGCAGTGGAATGTTGCGATGGCTCTTTACGCGGGCGACATGGACGACCGGATCGTCTACGGCGCTGTGCGCCTGCCGTCGGCCGGAAACCCGAACCCGAGCGAGTGGTCGTGGGACGACTACCTCCACACCTACGTGGGCGCGCGTTACACCCAAGCCGAATACAATTCCTACTGGGTTGGGACGAACGTGCCAAAGATAATCAAGTGCCCGGCGGACAAAGAACCCCTGTCTACGTTCTATCGGAATCTAGGTGCAACCAAGCGCAGTTACGCCATGCCGATCAACAACATGGGGCGCTACATCCTGAACACGGTGAACCCGGTCAACCCGGGTGACTGGCCGCCAAGCGGGGCGAGTCGCACGGGAATTGGAATTGTCTACGACGTCAGTTACACGATAACCCCAGGGTTCAATTGGGTCGGTCCCATCAGCGCCGCGAGTGACGCCCGGCAGGCGGCGTTCCTGCTGACCACTTTCGCCGATCCGTCGAAGGTCATCTTCCTTTCCGAATCCGTTTCTCCCGACAATGCCGCCGGGGACGGTTGGTTCCTGGGTTGGGGACAAATGTGGGGACCAACCGACCATGTGAATCAAACCCTGGGTGCAGCGCCTACAAAGTTGACGAAAGACATGGCCGAGTATCACAACGGCGTTTTCCCGTATCAGTTCGTTGACGGCCACCTTGAGTCCCTGAAGCCGGAGGCAACCCAAGCACCCGGGACGACTGACCTCCGGCGGATCAACGGTTTCTGGACTCCGTCGCTTGCGGACTGAAACCCGTCCGTGCCCCGGATCAGTGACCACTTCCGGAAGCGTGATGCGCAACTCTCCAATCCGCCCGGAGAGTCGCAGGACAGGGTTCTTTCCAAGTGTCCGGTGCCCGGGTCAAGGTGACTGGTCCGGTTTGGAACATTGCGATCCTATGAGGCAGTTACTCCGCTCGGGAATGTGGCTTTGTGCGTCTGCGCTGCTGATTCAAGGGATAAGTTGCCAACGAACGCCTCCTGGAATCGCACCACTCCTGGCTCAACTTGAAAGCGCCGTGCCCGCGGAGCGAGAGAAGGGTGTCGACTCCCTTCGCAAAGCGGGGACAAACTGCCTGCCCGACCTCGTGTTGGCGCTCAGAGGATCGGGAATTGGCGCCCGGAAGCAGCCGACTCAAACCGAACTGGACAATCCGGCATCCACCAACCCGGGGATGGCACTCGTCAGCCAACGGCGAAGGGCGATCCTTGCATTCAAGCTGCTCGGTCCGATCGCAACTCCCGTGGTTCCTCAGCTCAAGGAGATGCTGGGCGAGAAGGAGACATCGATACATGCCGCCAACGCCCTGGCGGCGATCGGTCCGGAAGGAATCGCCATACTCCTCGCTCAATCGACGAACCCTGACAGGCGCGTTCACGCAAATGTGATGCAGACGCTTGGCAATCTCGGACCCGAAGCGCAATCGTGCCTGCCGATGTTGGTCTCGGGACTTCAACACACGCAGCCATCCATCCGGTCCGCCTCGGCTGTCGTTTTAGGCAGGTTGGGAAATCCGCCGGTTAAAGAGGCGACCGACGCGCTGGTGAAATCCTTGGGCGAAACTGATGGCGCCGTTCGCGAACGCATACTCATGGCGATCGGCAACCACGGCGCGGCCGCGAAGGCTGCTGCGCCAGGATTGGCAGCACTGCTCAAGGACGCCGACACGAATACCGTCAATCTGGCAGCCCATGTCCTTTGGAAAATCGATCCCGAAGCGGCCCGCCGGGCAGGCGCGGTTGACAGAATCCAAGTTACGATAGGCAAGGAGGAGCCGCCCAAACGGTAGGTTGGCAAAACCTGCAGACTTCCGAAGGCCGCGTGCGCCGGATCCGTCCAAGTCTCCACGGTGCGCCGGCCCACAATCCCATTGACGCCGCCGTTGGGCGGCAGTTGGAATGACGGCGCGCGCCGCGCGAAAACGATTCACTCCCCCCTATCATGAAGATGACGATTCTCCGACTTCTCCTCGCCGCCGCGGTTCTCGCCGCGGTTTCCACACGCGCTGCCGACAAGGCTGTTCGCTACGAAGGCCAGCCCGGCGGGAAGATCAAGATCGACGGCACCTCAAGCGTCCACGACTGGACGGTCGAAACGCAAATCATTGGCGGGTTCCTCGAGGTCGACGCGGCGTTCGACGCGGACTTCAAGGCGTTCAAGAAGCCGAAGGTCGAGGTGTCCATCCCCATCCGCTCGCTCAAGAGCGGCAAGAAGCCGATGGACACCGTGATGCAGGAAACGATGAAGATGGGCGAGCATCCGAAGATCGAATACCGCCTGATCGACATGTCGCCGCGGCCGGGCGCCGAGGCGGCCAAGGCGCAATTCGAGGCCCGCGGCGCGCTCACCGTCGCCGGCGTCACCCGGACGAACACGATGGTGGTCACCCTTCAGCACGTGGACGCCAAAACCATCAAGGTCACAGGCACGGCGGCTGTGAAGATGACGGACCACGGGATGAAACCGCCCGCGCCCGCGCTGGCGCTCGGCCTGATCAAGACGGGCGATGACGTGAAGCTCACCATCGAGTGGCTCACGGCCCGGGTCGAGGGCGAGAAGAAGTAGCGCGCGAAGGCGCTGGCAGCCTACCTGGCCGCCCGCAGTTTCACGTTGCGGAACCAGCACTCGTCGCTGTGGTCGGTGAGCAGGATGTGGCCCGCGACCTTGGTCCCAAAGTCGCCCACGTTCTTGAACTTGCTCTTCGCGATGGCGGCCTTGAGCGAGTCGCTTCCCAGTTCGTATTCGAGCACCTTGGCGCCGTTGAGCCAGTGCTCGACGCGCGAGCCTTTGACCACGACGCGTGAGGTGTTCCATTCACCGACGGCGTTGATGGGCTTGCCTTCCTTGGGCGGCAGCACGTCGTAAAGGCACGCGGTCTGGCGGTGCGGACCAACTTTGCCGTCGGGGTGGCCGTCGTCATCGAGGAGCTGGTATTCGTGGCCGATGGCCGCCTTGCGCGCCTCGGTGATGAAGTATTTGAGGCCGTTGTTTCCGTTCTTCGCGATGCGCCACTCCCACGAGACTTCGAAATCCCCCTCGACCGGCGTCGTGGTCATGATGTCGCCGCCGGGAGTCTTCGCGATTTTCTTGAGGATGCCGTCCTCGACGACCCAGCCTTTGCCGATGGTGCCGCCGGCGCGATACGTGCGCCAGCCGTCGAGTGACTTGCCGTCGAAGAGCAGCCGCCAGCCGGCCTTCTTCTCGGAGTCGGTGAGGGTGTTGTTGGCCTCAGCGGCAACCAAGACAGGTCCGGTGAGCAGCGTGAGCGCGAGGGTGGCGAAGATGGTTTTCATGGGGGCGTGGTGTTGCAGACGCGCGGCAGGCGCCGGTGGATTCAAGCTGGCCGCGCCTCAGCGGTTCAGGATTTGGAACAGGCTCGCGAAATCGTCCGTCCACAGCGGGATCTTGGACCGCGTGGAGTTGGCCGGGCTCTTTACGCTGGCGATCGACTCGTGCGCGAGCAGGTCTTTGTTGGCCGAGACGAGGACCCATGACGAGGAATAGATCCACCAGTCGTTTTCGTTGCTGTCGGAGATGAGCGCCCATTCGAGTTTGAAGTGCTCGGCGAGGTTCTGCACGACGGGCTCGAGGTCGAGGTAGCGGTTGGAGATGTGGATGGCGATCACGCCGTTGGTCTTGATGTGGCCGAGGTAGGTTTCCATCGCCTCGCGCGTGAGCAGGTGCGCGGGGATGGCGTCGCTGCTGAACGCGTCCAGCGCGAGCACGTCGAACTTTTGCGATTTGCCGTCCTTGAGTTCCGACTCCATCGAGAGGCGCGCATCGCCCATCACGAGGTTCACCTTGCCGACGCAGTTGGAGAGGTAGGTGAACCGGGTCTGCGCGATGTTGGTGACGGCGGGGTTGATGTCGTAGAAGCGGATGGTGTCGGTGGGCGCCTTCGCGTAGGTGGCGAGCGTGCCGGTGCCGAGGCCCACGACGCCGAGGTGGCGCGGCTGGTTGGTCGGGAACTGCGCCCACGCGAGCCCGACGCCGCTGTTGGAGCCGTAGTAGGAGGTGGTCCACTTGGCAAAGTCCGGATCCGTGAACTGAAACCCGTGCGTGATCTTGCCGTGCTGCAAAAGGAAATAGTGCGCGGTCGGCTCGTCCTTCCGATACTCGAAGATCGTAAGCGTGCCATAGAAATTCCGCGACCAATACACCGCGCTCTGGTCCGCCTCGCGCACCTGGATGACGAGCGACGCGATGAGGCCGACCACGCCCGCCACGAGGCACGAGCAGGCGATCTCGTGCCAGTCGCGCTTCTTGGAGAGCGTCTTGCGCCAGATGGCGATGACGAGCCAGATGGCGAACACGATCCACACGAGCCAGTGCAGGTGGTCCGTGCGGAAGGACTTCCCCTCAAACCAACCCGCGAGTTTCGTCAGACCGACTTTGGGGAGCACGTTTGGAATCTTCGGTCCGAGGAACACCACCAACCGGTCCAGCCCGAAGAGCGACGCGCCGACGAGCACGAAGCCAAGCCACTCCCAGCTCCGCGCCTCATCCGTCCGGAACGGCCGCACCCAGCGCAGCCAGGCGAGCAAACCGATCACGCAAAACGCCAGCGGCACCCACGGCATGCCCTCCCACACCTGGCTCCAGCCCGAGCCCGATTCCCGCTTCACGACGCGATACAGCATCAGCATCACCGCCCCCGCCGGCGGCACGGTGCACAAGCCCAGCACCATCCAGTCCCAGCCCGCGGCGTGGCGCGACTCGCCGGCCTCATCGCGCATGCAGCACCAGAAGAGCAGCAGCGCGCACAGCCCGAGGCCGATGTGCAGTTCGAGGAACGAGTTGAACACGCGCGGCGCGACCACGCCAACGAACAACCCGCCGAGCGCTCCGCCGAGCGAGATGAGCAGGAAATAGCGCGTGAGGAGTTTCGGGTGCGGCTTGAGCCGGTAAAGTTCGCCGTGACAGATCATGCAGGCGACGAACAGCGTCGAGGCGTAGATGAGGACTTGCAGCAGGATTTTCACGCCCACGCCCTGGAACAGCGCCCACACCAGCGACACCGCGCACAGGATGAACAGCACCGCGAAGACCGGCCGCACGTACCAGCGCGAATGGTCGAAGCAGAGGATGAACGTCACGAGATAAAGCCCGAGCGGCAGCACCCACAGGAATGGAATCACCGCGACGTCCTGGCAGAGTTTGTTCGTGATCGCCACAAGCAGCAGCGAGGCGCACGCGGGCAGCACCACCCACAGGAACTGCGTCATCCCCCCTGGACGCGGCGCTTCCGTGGCCGCGGGAGTTCCGGCGGCGCCCGGCGATCCGGCGTCCGCGGGAGCGTTCCCCGCCGCCGCTGCGCGCGCGTGGTTCCACACGAGCTTCGCGCACCAGCACGCCAGCAGCGCGAAGACGACCATGCCCGCCGACCACATCCACGCCTGGTGCCGCCGCTGGAACGCCGGCTCGAAGAAAAACGGATAGCTCACCAGCGCGAGCAACGAACCGACGTTTGAGAGCGCGTAAAGCCGATACGGGGACACGCCCGGCTTGGTCTGCCGGAACCACTCCTGCATCAGCGGCCCGGTGGTGGAGAGGATGAAGTAAGGCAACCCGAGCGTCGCCGCGAGCAACAGCAGGATGCGGCCGACCGGTTCCTCGCCGCCCGCGGGCTTCCACTGGTCGCCCGGGATGATCGGCAGCGTGGCCACCGCCGCCGCGAGCAACGCGACGTGCAGGATGACCTGGTTGCGCGGCTTGAGTTTCTGCGTGACAAAGTGCGCGTAGGCGTAGCCTCCGAGCAGCAGGAATTGGAAGAACACCATGCACGTCGTCCACACGCCGGGGCTGCCGCCGAACCACGGGAGGATGAACTTGCCGATGAGCGGCTGGACCTGGAACAGCAGGAACGCCCCGGTAAAAATCGTCAACGCGTAGGCCAGCATGGTTAACGGGCGCGCATCGTCCGCGCTTTGGTTTGGGATGGGAAGGAGATTCTGGACGGGCGTTTCGATGTCGAAAAACCGGGTTTTCCACCGGTTACTTCATCACCTCGATGCGATGCGTCGGCTGTGGTTTGCCGGGGCGAAAGTATTCGAGATGCTCGATGCGCGCGATGGGCCGCGAGCCGCCCGCGACGAGCTGGCCGACCGCGGCGGTCACCGCGTCGCGCAGCACTTCGGGCGCGGCTTCGGCGCGGAGATTCAGGATGACCTGTCCGCGTTCCAGCGGCTCGGCAAGTTCCTGCGAGAGTTCGGGCACGAAGTCATTTCGAACCAGATTGATCACCGCCGTGTCGCCGAGCCCCTCGTCGGGGCTGAGCGTCATCTTCAAGTGCGCGATCTCCGCGCCGCCCGCGGCGAGCCGGCGCTGGAGCCCGGCGGCCAGCGCGCGCAGCAGTTCGTTGCCGTCGAAGGCCGCCGGCGAACCCACCCGCACCGTGCCGTTGAGCCAGCCGAGCAGCGCTTCGCCCTCGGCGTAAACTTCGTAGTCCACCGCCATCGCCTCGCCGGCCGGCTGCCTCGATTCCGCGATGCGCGCGAACCAATCGTCCAGCCCCGCGCCCGTCCGCGCGGAGACTTCCATCACGCCCGCGCGCGGAAACGCCCGCGCCAGCGCCGCCCGCAACGCCGCCCGCTGCGCGTCGTCCAGCAAATCGCGCTTGTTGATGACGATGAGGTCGGCCTCTTCGAGTTGCTTGCGGTAGATGTAAAGCACCTTCTCGGAGAATGTGCCGCCGGCTTCGAGGCCGAACACGCGCGCGGCGCGCACCGGGTCCACGAGCACCGACAGCGGCGCGATGGTGAACTGCCCGCCATACATCCGCCGCAGCGGATACGTGACCGTCGCGACCAGGTCCGTGCAACTGCCCACCGGCTCGGCGATGAAGACATCCGGGCGCGACACCGCGGTGAGCTTGTTCGCCGCGTCCACGAGCGAATTGAAGCGGCAGCAAAAGCAGCCGCCCGGGATTTCCTCCGTGGCGAAGCCTCGCGACCGGAGCATCGCGGTGTCCACCAATTCACTGCCCTGGTCGTTCGTGATCAGCCCGACCCGCAAGCCCTGCTTCGTGAGTCGCTCGGCGAGCTTGGCGACGGCGGTGGTCTTTCCCGCGCCGAGGAAGCCGCCGAGCATGATGTAACGCGCTATTGTCATGTGCCGCACGAATCAGCCATCAGTGAACACGCTCGTCTCCCTTTTGTTTTTCGAGTATCCGGTCAATCGTCTTGTCCAGCAGTTTCACGTAGGCGCGGACGTCGAGGCACTTTGGATCGGGCGCGCCGCGCGCCTCGTAAAGCCAGCCGGCAAAATGCGGGTCCTTCGTCACGAGTGCGATCTTCTCTTTCAACACCGGATTCGCGCCGGAGAAGCTGCCGTCCACCACGCAGAACACATCGGAGATCGCCTTGAAGCCCTCGACCCAGCCGACGACCTGCCCGCAGGCCACCGCCGCGCCCGGCCCGACCTCGAAGCCGCACTCAACCATCTCCCCGAGCATGCGCGTCGCAAACCGTGTGATGCCGACCCGCCACGCGCCGTCCACCTGCCGCGCGAGCCACGCGTGCGACGGCGTGTAGAGATGCTCCACCGGCATGTGCGCGACAAATCGCGACCGCTTGTAATAATAAGTGGCGGGCTTGTCAGTCGGCATCGCGTGCGCCGAGACGAAACCAAAGAAAGGCTCGAAAAGGAAGGGGATTGGTTGTCGAATCCGCGACAGGTGACCTACTTCGACCACAACGCCACTTCGCCGCTGCATCCCGCCGCGAGACAGGCGTGGCTCGATGCGACGGAGAGGTTCATCGGCAACCCCTCCAGCCCGCACCGCGTCGGCGCGCGGGCGGATGCCGCGCTCGCCGGGGCGCGGGAAAAGCTCGCGCGAATTCTCGGCTGCGATGCGCTCGACTTGGTGTGGACCAGCGGCGCGACCGAGTCGGCGAACCTGGCGCTCCATCACTTCGCTGCCGCGTTGCCGCCCCGAGCTGAAGTCTGGCTCTCGGCCATCGAGCACCCGTGCGTGCTTGAGGCTGCGCGGCACTGGTTCAAGAACCGGCTCCTGCTAATCCCCGCCACGCGCGACGGTGTCGTGGACCTCGGGTGGCTGGACAGGAATCTCGCGAAGGCAGCGAAGCGCCCCGACGCGCTCGTCCTCATGGCGGCAAACAACGAGACGGGCGTGCTCCAACCGTGGCGCGGGGTGCTGGCACTCTGCCGCGAACGGGAGATTCCCTTCTTCTGCGACGCGACGCAGTGGGTTGGCAAACTGCCCGCCACTGGCTTGGGCGAGATTGATTTCGTCAGCGGCAGCGCCCACAAGTTTGGCGGGCCGAAAGGCGTCGGCTTCCTGAAGTGCCCTTCGAAGGGCCGCGTGCGGCCGCTGATTCATGGCGGGCCGCAGGAGGAGCGCCGCCGCGCGGGCACGGAGAATGTGCCGGGAGTGCTGGCGATGGTCGCGGCGCTGGAGGTGCGGGAGACAGCTTTGTGCGGAAGCGAGCCGTGTGATGCGACCGGTGTCCAGTCTGAAGTGCGCAGCCGGTTTGAGAGGACGTTGATCGCGAGCCTGCCCGGCGTGGAAATTGTCGGCGCGAAATCGGCTCGGCTTTGGAACACGGTGTCGGCGCTGATGCCGGACCACGACTGCCCGTCGCGCTGGGTGGTGAAGCTCGACAAGGCGGGCTTCGCCGTCTCGACCGGCTCCGCGTGCGCGAGCGGCAAGGAGGAGCCGAGCCACGTGCTCACGGCGATGGGTTTCAGCGCGGCGGACGCCGGCCGGGTGCTGCGTTTCAGCAGCGGCTGGGAAACGCCGCCGGAGGATTGGGCCGCGCTTGCGGACGCGGTTCTTGGGGTGCATCGGGCCGCGCCGCGGGATCGCCGGTAGATTCCAGCGAGGGTTTCGCGGGCGATTTGGCGTATGCTTCGACGCCGCGCATCAAACGGGAAACACGTTGACGCTCCCATGCCCCCTGCCTAAATTGCCCCGACTTTTCAGAGGGAAATACCGTAACGAAACGATTTTCATGAGCATCCCGGCGCCGGTTTCCAAGGGTCTCGAGGGCATCATCGCCGCGCACACGCGGCTTAGTGACGTGCGCGGCGACATCGGCCAGCTCATCTATTGCGGCTACGACATCAACGAACTCGCCGGCAAAGTCACCTACGAGGAAGTCGTCCACCTGCTCCATCACGGCCACCTGCCCAACGCCGCCGAATTGACCGAACTCAAGAGCGCGCTCACCGCATATCGCGAGATTCCCAAGGGCGTCATTGACATCATCAAGAAGCTCCCCAAGACCACGCCGCCGATGCACGCGTTGCGCACCGCCGTCTCCGCGCTCGGGTGCTTCGACACGACGTGCGACGACGACGACATGGATTCGCAGCGTCGCAAGGCCCGCCGCCTCATCGCGCAGGTGCCCGTCGTTACCGCCTACTTCCACCGGTCGCGGCAAAAGAAGGAGCTCATCCACCCCGACCCATCGCTTGGCGAGGCGGCCAACTTCCTCTGGATGATCAACGGCGAAAAGCCGACCAAGGACATGGAGGCAACAATGGACGTGTGCTACGTGCTGCACGCGGACCACGGCATGAACGCCTCCACCTTCAGCGCGCGCGTCACCATCGCGACGCTCAGCGACATGTATTCAGCGATCACGTCCGCGATCGGCACGCTCAAGGGGCCGCTCCACGGCGGCGCCAACGAGGGCGTCATCAAGATGCTCCAGGAAATCGGCGACGCGGACAAAGTGGACGCATGGGTCGAGGACGCGCTTGCGCAGAAGAAAAAAATCATGGGCATCGGCCACCGTGTTTACAAGGTGCTCGACCCGCGCGCGCCGCACCTCAAGCGCATGGCGCAGGTGCTCAGCTCGCAACTCGGCGAGCCCAAGTGGATCCAGATGTCCGAGCGCATCGCCGAGTTGATGCTCCAGCGCAAGAACCTCCATGCGAACGTGGATTTCTACTCCGCCACGGTCTATTACTCGCTCGGCGTTCCGACCGACCTGTTCACTCCCATTTTCGCCATCTCGCGCACGAGTGGCTGGACCGCGCACGTCCTGGAGCAACTCGCCGACAACCGCCTCATCCGCCCGCAGTCCGTTTACACCGGGCCGGTCGGCTTAAAGGTCGTGCCGAAGGACCAGCGGTGAGGTCTCCTATGCGCCGGACCAACGTGCCGCGGCGGCGCGGATCAACGCGAGGCTGCCGCGCCGAGCACACCCAGCGCCACCATCGCGATCAACGCCACCACCGCCAACACCATCAACAGTGTGGCGATCATGCCACAGATGCGCCCGGCGTTGGTCGTGCCCCGGCCGCTGGGGTCCATGGTGCCGCCATCCATTTGCTTGAGGTCGCCATTACCCATGATCCAGGCGGCAATGCCTAGGGGACCGCAAACGACCAACCCGAGGATGCCCAAGACGAGGATGAGTGTTCCGCGATGTGGTTTCATAGATTGGAAGGATTCCCGGTGACGCGCGCATCATTGAATCCCCGGAAGATTTCGCAAGCTTAAATTCATCGCCATGAACATCCACGAATACCAGGCCAAGCAACTCCTCACGCAATATGGCGTCGCCGTGCCCGACGGTGACGTCTGCAAGACGCCCGATGAGGCTTTCGCCGCCGCCCAAAAACTTGTCGCCGCCGGCCACAAGATGCTGGTTGTGAAATCCCAAATTCACGCGGGTGGACGCGGCAAAGGCACCTTCAAGAGCGGCTTCAAGGGTGGCGTGAAACTTTGCAAGACCGCCGCCGAAGCCAAGGACCTTGCCACGGCGATGCTCGGCAACGTGCTCGTCACCAAACAGACCGGTCCTGACGGCCGCCTCGTCAGCACCCTGCTCGTCGCCGCCGCGCCAAACATCAAGAAGGAGCTTTACCTCGCCGTCCTGCTCGACCGCGGCAACTCCCGTCCGCTCATCATGGCCAGCACCGAGGGCGGCGTGGACATCGAGGAAGTCGCCGAAAAGACGCCGGAGAAAATCTTCAAGGAGCACATCGATCCCGCCGTCGGCATGATGCCGTATCAGGCGCGCAAGATCGCCGCCGCGCTCCGACTCAGGGGCGACGCCTTCAACGCCGGCGTGAAGCTGCTGCCCGGCGTTTACAAGACGTGGTGGGAATGCGACGCCTCGATGGTCGAGATCAACCCGCTGTGCATCATCGCCACGCCCGACGGCAAGGAAACCGTCGTCGCCGTGGACGCGAAAATCTCGCTCGATGACAACGCGCTCTTCCGCCACAAGGACATCATGGCGATGCGCGACCTTGCCGAGGAGGCGCCGCTCGAGATCGAGGCGAGCAAGTTTCAGCTCAACTACATCAAGCTCGACGGCTCCATCGCCTGCCTCGTCAATGGCGCAGGCCTCGCGATGTCCACGATGGACATCATCCAGCACTACGGCGGCAACCCGGCGAACTTCCTCGATGTCGGCGGCGGCGCGAGCAAGGAGCAGGTCACTGCAGCCTTCAAGATCATCCTCAGCGACCCGAACGTAAAGGGCATCCTCGTGAACATCTTCGGCGGCATCATGGACTGCAACGTCATCGCCACCGGCATCGTCGCCGCGGTGAAAGAGACCGGCTTGAAACTCCCGCTCGTCGTCCGCCTCGAAGGCAACAACGTCGCCGCCGGCAAGAAGACGTTGGCCGAAAGCGGCCTCACCCTCATCACCGGCGACTCCATGGCCGACGCGGCGCAGAAGATGGTCAAGGCCGTGGCGAAGTAACGCAACCTCAACACACTTTTCCCATGGCCATCCTCGTCACTCCTCAAACCAAACTTCTTGTCCAAGGCATCACCGGCGAATTCGGTGCGCGCCACGCCAAGCTCTCCCTTGACTACGGCACCCAGCTCGTCGCCGGCGTCACGCCCGGCAAGGGCGGCCAGTGCTTCGAGCACGGCGGCGCGAAGGTACCCATCTTCGACACCGTCGCCGACGCCGTGAAGCAGACCGGCGCGACCGCAAGCGCGGTGTTCGTTCCGCCGCCTTTCGCCGCGGATGCGATCCTCGAAGGCGTGGACGCAGGGCTTGATCTCGTCGTCGCCATCACCGAGGGCATTCCCGTCAACGACATGGTGAAGGTGAAACGCGCGATGGAGGGCAACTCCAGGACCCGGCTCATCGGGCCGAACTGCCCCGGCATCGTCACGCCCGGCACGGGCAAGGATTCGCACGGCGGCTGCCGCATCGGCATCGCGCCCGGATACATCCACAAGCAGGGCAACATCGGCGTCGTGTCGCGCAGCGGCACACTCACCTACGAGGCGGTGTGGCAGCTCACCTCGCGCGGCGTCGGGCAGAGCACGTGCATCGGCATCGGCGGCGACCCGGTCAACGGCACCTCGCACCTCGACATCATCAAGCTCTTCAACGCCGACCCCGAAACGACCGGCATCATCATGATCGGCGAGATTGGCGGCAGCGCGGAGGAGGAAGCCGCCGAGTGGATCGCGAAACACGGCAAGAAGCCCGTCGCCGGGTTCATCGCGGGTGCGACGGCGCCGCCCGGACGCCGGATGGGCCACGCGGGAGCAATCATCAGCGGCGGCAAAGGAACCGCCGCCGCGAAGATCGCCGCATTCAAAGCCGCCGGCATCGGCGTCGCCGCCACCCCGAGCGAGATGGCCGACACGCTCTTGAAGTTGATGTGATGGGCTGCCGAGCCCTGCGGGGCGATTCGCCCGCTTCGATTGCGCCTTTGCGCGCCCCGGCGCGACACGGTAGTTTCGACCTCACATGCACGAGACCGCCTTCACCATCGGATCGCTCGAGATCAAGTGGTATGGCGTGCTTGTCGCGCTCGGGCTGCTCACGGGCATCTGGACCGCCACCCGCCGCGCTCCGCGCGCGGGCCTGAAGCCGGAGGACGTCGCGGACGCCACGTTCTGGATTGTGCTCGGCGGGATCGTCGGCGCGCGCGCCCTTTACGTCATCACCTACTGGCGCGAGGAGTTTGCGGGGCAGCCCTTCTGGAACGTGTTCGCGTTCCGCAGCGGCGTGGTTTTTTACGGCGGGCTCATCGGCGCGACGATTTTGGGGATCGTGCACCTGCGCCGGAAACGACTGCCCGTCTGGAGATTCGCCGACGTGCTCGCGCCCAGCGTTGCGCTCGGGCACGTTTTCGGCCGGATCGGCTGCCTGATGACGGGATGCTGTTTTGGCCGCGCGGCCGACGGGCTTTCGTGGGGCGTGAGTTTCCCAGCCGGCGCGCCCGCATCCATTCACCACGCGAGCCTCCATCTTGTCGCGCCCGGTGCCGCCTCTCTGCCCGTGCATCCGACGCAGGTGTATGAGGCGCTGCTCAACCTCGCGCTCTTCGGCGCGCTCGCGTGGCGGTTCCGCCACCGCAAGTTCGACGGGCAGGTCTTCGCGCTTTACCTCGTCGGCTACGCGCCGTTACGCGCGTTCGTGGAATTGTTCCGCGGGGATTACGCGCCGGGGAAGTTGTTCCTCGGACTCACGCCGGGTCAGCTTGTGAGCGCGGGGATTTTTCTCGCGGGTGCGATTCTGTATTGGAAGTTGCGACCCGCGCGGGCGCAACCACCGGGCGACAGCGAAGTCCCGGTGACGCCAAGACCGGCTTCGTCCACGTCGCAAAAGACCTGAGCCATCGCCCCCGTGCAGACCCCCGGACGCGCCGACAGCATCACCTTCGACCGTTCGCTCCCGGGCGAGCGGCTCGATCGTCATCTCGCCACGGTCTTTGGCGCGGTGTCGCGCGGCACGCTGCAGCGGCTTATCGAGGACGGCGACATCCTCGTCAACGGCCGCAAGGTCAAGGCCACCCATGCGCCGCGCGCCGGCGAAGTCGTGACCATCCGATGGCCCGCGACCAAGCCGGACAAGGCGCAGCCCGAGTCCATCCCGCTCGACATCCTGTTCGAGGACGAGTGTGTGCTCGTGCTGAACAAGCCGCCGGGGCTGGTGGTGCATCCTTCCGCGGGGCACGAGGAGCACACGCTCGTCAACGCGCTGCTCCACCACTGCCGCGGGCAGTTGAGCGGCATCGCGGGCGTGGCGCGGCCGGGCATCGTGCACCGGCTCGACCGCGACACCAGCGGCTGCCTCGCGGTGGCAAAGAACGACGAGACCCACCTCGCGCTCTCGACCCAGTTCGCCGTGCGGCACGTCAGGAAGATTTACCACGGCATCGTGTGCGGCGAACTCGTGAACCCCTCCGGCTGCATCGAAAAGCCCATCGCGCGGCACCCGAGCCAGCGCAAGAAGATGGCCGTGCTCGACAAGGGCCGCGAGGCACGAACGAGCTTCCGGCTGCTGCGGCACCTGCGGGAGGCGTCGTTCGTCGAGATCGAGCTGCACACGGGCCGCACGCACCAGATTCGCGTGCACTTCCAGCACATCGGCCATCCCGTGCTCGGCGATCTCGTCTATGGCCGGCGCCGCACCGAGCGCGTCACCGAACTGACCTCCTACAAGCCGCCGCGCCAGCTCCTGCACGCGCGCGCGCTTCAGTTCAAGCATCCGCGCTCGGGCAAAAGCGTCGCGTGCACCGCGCCGTGGCCGGGGGATTTTTCGGACGCGCTTGCGGCGCTGAAGGCCGGCTGACCGCGGCTACTTCGCGGGCGCGGCGACTTTCTTGAAGTCACCCGACTTCTCCGTGAAGTGGACCCGCTTGTTCATCACCAACTGCCGCGCCTCGATGCTCGCCTCGGTGAGCGTGTTGAACCACGCGCCGGATTCCAGCCGCCGCTGCTCGAACCGCATGTCGAACTTCTTGAGGCTCGCGATGATCCCGGCGACGAGATCCACGCGGTCGGTGAGCCGGACCTCGATGCGGGCGATCTCGTGCTCGGCGGCGTCAATCCACACCTTGCCCGCGACCTTGTTCAGAAACCGGTCCGCGGTTTTCCTCACCGGCAGGTCCGCGCTGCGCGGCTCGAAGGTCAGCACCCACGAATCGCGTCCGTTCACGATCTCGCGGCCCGTGGTTGCAAACGTGAATCGCTCGAGCAGCTCGGGTGAAACCGAGTAGTCGCGCTTCGAGTTCGCAGGCGACTTCCCCGCGGCCGGGTCCGGCGGCGCGGCGGCGCGCAGCTTGCGCTCGCGTTCCTCCTCGGCCTTGCGCTGCTTCGCCGTGGCGGGTTTGCCGTTCTCCGACACGAGGCGGCTGAAGAGCCGGCCATTCACGGGCACGACCTCGAACGCGCTCTCCTGCTTCTCGGTGACCTTCCCCTTGCTGTCGAGTTCCTCGGTGACGCGGACCTTCGTGAATGTGAACTGGGTCCGGTAACCCTGCGTCGAGACGAGCGCGGCGCGCGCGAGCAGGTTGGTCAGCAACTCGGCGGGCGAGGGCCGCGCGTCGTCGGGCTTTGGAGTGTCGGTCCTTGCCGCGACGAAGGGCGGGGCGAACGCGAGCGCGAGCAGCGCGCAGGAGATGCTTGAAACGCGGGCCGGCATGGGCTTGCGGCCATGGTGGCGCGGGGATTCACGAACGCAAGCCAACGCTTGCAAAGAAAAACCCGCCGGCCCGGGCCGGCGGGTTGTGAAGGGGGCGCCGCGGCTTACGGCTCCTCGATGATCTTCGCGCGCGCCTGGAAGTATTCGCGCGGTGTGATCTTGTCGGTCTTGTAGAGCTGGAGCAGTTCGGCCAGCCGCTGCTGCTTGGATTTCTTGGTGTTCGCAACGATGGCGGCGCTCGGGCTCAAGGGGGCGGCCTTCGGGCTCGCGGCAGCCGCGGCTGTTCCAGTTTTCACCGGCGGCGGCGTTCCTGCCTTCTTGGCGGCGGCGGCGGCCTCCGCTTCGCGCTTCTTATTCATGTCACGCAGCTTCGCCTCGAGTTCCTGCTTCGCCTTCGCGTCGGCGCGAGTCTTGGCCTCGGCGTCGGCCTTGGC
Source organism: Verrucomicrobiota bacterium (assembly GCA_016871675.1). Taxonomy (NCBI): domain Bacteria; kingdom Pseudomonadati; phylum Verrucomicrobiota; species Verrucomicrobiota bacterium. The sequence continues at coordinate 757 of VHCN01000035.1, read as the reverse complement.
CTTGCGCTCGGCGTCGGCCGCGGCGCGCTTGTCGGCGTCGGCTTTCACTTTCGCTGCGGCCTCGGCTTTCTTCTTGGCCTCTTCCTCGGCCTTGCGGGCCTTCGCGGCATCGGCGAGTTGCTGCGCCTGAAGGCGCTCCTCGGCACGGCGGATGTCGTCGGCCTTTGCCTTCGAAGTGTCCACCGTCGGTTTGACGGGCGGCGGCGTGGGGGTCTTGGTCGTCATGGCCGGCGGCGTCGTGGTCTTCACGGGCGGCGGTGTGACGGCCTTGGTCGGCGGGGTGGCCTTGGCTGCGGCGATGGCTGCGGCGCGGGCCTCGGCCTCGAGCTTGGCCCGGGCTTCGCGCTCGGCCTTTTCGCGGAGTTGCTTTTCGGCCTCGGCGCGGACCTTGTCGCGCATCAACTGCTCTTCAAGGGCCTTGGCCTTTGCCTTCGCCTCGGCGACACGGGCCATCTCGGCGCGCTGCTTCTCCTCGGCTTCCTTGTTCATGCGCGCATCGGCTGCTTTGCGGGCCTCGGCCTCGGTCTTGACGCGAAGCGCTTCGGCGGCCTTGGCCTGGGCGGCGGCCTTCTTGGCGGCTTCGTCGAGAGCCTTTTTGTCGGCCTCGAGCTTGGCGCGAAGTTCGCGCTCGGTCTGCGCGGTGGCGCGGGCTTCCGCGGCGGACTTGCTTTTTGCAGCCATCTCGGCGTCGGCCTTGGCTTTGCGCTCGGCATCGACTTTGGCCTTCGCGGCAAGTGCAGCGTCGGCCTTCGCCTTG
>VHCN01000034.1 GCA_016871675.1 Verrucomicrobiota bacterium | reverse complement strand
CTGTTCGCGCGACACCGCGCCTTCGAATCGACCCTGCATCGAGCCGACAATCGCCGGCGCACCGAGGATGCCCGCGAAGTTGATGATGCCAAAGATGAACTCCCTGGCACGCTGGCGCACCGCGGGATCGGCGTCGGTGAGGCGGAGCTTGTGCTTCACCCAGCCCGCGCCGGTGCCGACGGCCGCGAGCTTGAGGGAATAGCTCGCGCACAAGTTTTGCACCCGGCTCAAGGGGATCGCATTCGAAGATGCCATGAAGATCTCCACGGCATCGAAGCCGTGACGGGCGGCCGCGGCAAAGCCGGTTTCGAGGTCGTCCCAAAAGACAAACGGTCCGCCGCGCGCCTCGGGCACGAGGGAGATGGTCACGGCTGATTTCATCGGTTGTGGTCTGCGCATCCGCTTGGAAACCGGCGGTCCGTCACGCGGAGACGAGCAGCATGTTGCTGTAAATCGTGGCGTCGCCCGTGCGGATCAGCCCGATGGCGGACGGGATGCGGCGCCTTAAGTCTGCGTGCGGCTCGAAGCTCAAGTCCATTCCACGGCACGCCCGGACAAACGCGGCGCGGGTGCGCTTGTCGTTTTGTTCCAGAAATTCTTTCGCCATGAATGCCGCGCCCCATTTCCAGTGGGGCTGGATGAACGCGAGCACCTGGAGAATGGTCGGCGTGCCGCGCACGAGCGAGACGTCCACGGTCTCGAGGCCGGGCCACGACGGGAAGTCGCAGTCGGCGAGGACGATGGCGTTTGTGTGCCGCGCCCGGGCGAGCAGGGAGAGGATGCCTGGATTGAGGATGCCTTGCTGGAGGGACATGGTTGTTCATCCGATTAGCAGAGGTTGCAAATGGCGTTCGAAAAGATTCGCCGTCACGTTCCTGGCCACGGTGGCTTCGTTGGCTTTCAGCAGGTCGGTGTAGCGGGTGCCGGCCTTGGCGGCGAGCTTGAAGGAGACGTGCAGGAGCTGGCGGATGCTGGGGTTGAATTCGGGATGAGACGGGATGTGCCGCAATGCGTTTGCAAGTTGTGCGGCGCTCCACTGAGCGACGGTGCCCGCGCCGGGGAGTTTGTCGCGCTGGATGTCGATGACGCTTGCGTAGGGGGCGCAAAGCTCATCCACATGCGCGAGGGCGCAGGCGTAAATCTCCTTGGCGAGGGCGAGGCCGTCGCCGCCCGACTCGGCGAGGCCGATGAGTTCCTCCAGCCATGTCGTGCCCGCGGTCTTGAGATGGACGCCCGCGCCGGTGCGTTTCAGTGCGCGGCGGATGATCGGATACAAACTGAACTTGTCGCTGCCGCTATGGACGCTGAGTTTGAGGTTCGCCGGAAGCCCGTAGGACTTCACGGCGTGCGCGAGGACGGCGAGGTCGTCGTTGAATTCGCGCTCGAACTGCGAGAGGTCGCCCACGTAGTCCACGCCCTTGTTGAACCGGCCGGTGAACTTGGGCGCGATGGTTTGTGCGCGGACCTTTTCATCCGCAAGTGCGGCAAGGATGATCAGCAAGTCCGGCGGCGTTTGCGGCACGTCGGTTTCATCCATCGAAACTTCTGCGATGATGTTGTCCCCGCCTTTCCGTGCGGCGATGTGGCGATAGATGGTCCCGGCGTCCTGAACGGCCAGGAGATACTTGCCGGCGACACGCGCGACGTCTGCCCGCGTGGTCGTGAACGGCGCACCGGCGCCCGCGATGCTCACGGTGCCGGCGAGTTCGGGGTGGCGGTCCACGAACGCCCGCACGTCCGAGGGCGCGGCGGGCTTTCCGATGCTGTCGGCGACGTCAATGGTGAAAAAGTCAGAGCAGGCGAGGAACTTGTCGACGGTCTCGAGCCGGATGTGATCGGCATCCACGTGCCAGCCGCCGGTCCAGCCCAGTGACTTCACCGCGGCTTGCGCGGCATCGAGGACGCTTTGCGGGTGCGAGCCGATGAACGTGTGCTCGCGGTTGGACTTGTTCCAGACGGGCACCGCGGCGACGCCCTGCGCCGCGGCGAGTTGGAAGGCATGAAGCTGTGCTTTTGCCTGATGGGCGAAGCGGTCGCCGACGCCGATGGTGAATGGCTCGAGAGTCAGCACGGGCGCGGAGTGTGCGCTGCGCGGGGGGGCTTTGGAAGCGCGCAATCGGCGCGCCGCACGTGCTTCGCGGTTACTCCGTGGTGTGCCTTTTAAGCCAGAGGATGTCCACGCCGTCTGTGACGGTGGCGGGGCGGACGACTCCGCCAATGGAGGTGGCGCTTCCGGCGGAGAGGCGGGTCTGTCCCCATTTGTGGGTCTCGGCCCTTCCGTCGGCGAATCCAAACGAAGTGCCGCCGAGGTGCAACGCCGCGGGAAGGTTGCATCCGGTCCAAGCGTTGGTCGTGGACATGTCGATGGCGAAGTAGCCGTCATCGATCGAGTTCGGGTCTTCGTGGGTGAAGACGTAAAGTTCGGAGGGCCTGTTGAGGTCAACAATGCGCTGGAAGAGCTTGAATTGCTGGGCGGGCGGGGCAGGGAAGGGATTCGGCCGGATGCCGCCATTCATCCAGTTGTTCATGGAGACGCTGCGGACGTAGGTCGACACGGCGCCGGGATATTCGAAGCGGTCCGACGGGCACCGGAAAATCGCCGCGGCTTGCGCGTAGCGGCCGAGTTGCGCGTGCATGAAGAGGGTGGTGTTGGTCTCGTTGCCGGCCACGTAACCCGTCGCGCCGGGGCGCTGTCCCTCGGCGCACCAGGTGTTGTTGGTCTGAGTGCGGGCGACGGCGCCGGGGTTGCGGCAAAGCCGGTCGTCGAAATCGCCATAATAGAGCGTCCACGCGAGTTGCAGTTGCTTGTTGTTCGCGATGCACTTCGCGCTGTTGGCCTTTTCCTTGGCCTTGCTCAAGGCGGGCAGGAGCATGCCCGCGAGAATCGCTATGATGGCGATGACGACGAGCAGTTCGATCAAAGTGAAAGCGGACGGTGCACGGGTGTCGCGGGTTGGATGGGCTTGTGTCATGGCGCGGGTTCGCGCGGTGGCGCGTTGAGCGCGCAGCGCACGGAAGACAGGACGGACAAGTCGCCAGCAAGATTCATGAGCGGGAAACGCAGCCTTGCCCGGGGCTCACTGCGGCCCGCCGGTGTGTTGCATGATCCAGAGGACGTCCGTGGAGATGGCGTTCCCGGCGCCGGCCCGCCTGCGGGGGCGGGTCGCCGCGCCGCAAGGGGAATCAGTGCGCCGTGGCTTTCTCGGAGCCGAGGCCGGTGTTTGCGCGCACGGTCAGCTCGGCAAACTTGGTTTCACTTGTGCGGTCGTTGCTCAACATCGTGCCGAGGCACGCGGCGAGAAATCCGAGGGGAATGCTCACGATGCCGGGATTCGTGAGCGGGAAGAGTGCCGGCGATTGAATCAAGTGCATCTTGTCGGCCGGGGTGCCCGCGGGGTCCACGCCCATCACGCTCGGGCTTAGAATAATCAGGACGATGCTGCCGAGGAGACCGGCTCCAAGCCCCCAGACCGCGCCCGAGGTGTTGAAGCGTTTCCAGAAGAGGGAGAGGACGATGACCGGCAGATTCGCGCTGGCCGCGACGGCAAAGGCGAGGCCGACGAGGAATGCGACATTGATGGTCTGGAGCTTGATCGCAAGAAGGATGGCCACGGCCCCGACGACGAATGACGCAATGCGCGCGATGCGAACTTCCTCGCCGGGGGCGCGCTCGCGCCCGTGGTGCAGCACGTTGGTGTAGAAATCGTGGGCGAAGCTGGTGCTCGCGCTGATGGTCAACCCGGCGACCACCGCGAGGATGGTCGCGAACGCGACGGCGCTGATGAATGCAAAGAAGGTCTCCCCGCCGAGCGCCTTGGCAAGCAGCGGGGCGCTCATGTTTTCAACGCTGATGTTCGCTGGCGTCAGAATCGTCGCCGCCCCGAAGCCGAGGAAGGTGGTCATGATGTAGAACGAGCCGATGATGGCCATCGCCCAAACGACGCTGACACGAGCGGTTTTCGCGTCGGGCACGGTGTAAAAGCGCACGAGCACGTGCGGCAAGCCCGCGGTGCCAAACACGAGCGCGAGTCCAAGCGAGACCTGGTCCAAGGGCCCCCAGCCATTCGTCACCGCCGCCCCAAACTTCAAGCCGGGCCTGAGAAAATCCCGGTGCACGATCGTGCCGTCCGGGCCGGCCACGGGGACGTTGCCAATGGCTTCAAAAAACTTGGCCAGGCTGAAATCAAAGTGGTTGAGCACGAGCACGCTCAGGAACAGCGAACCGCTCATGAGCAGCACGGCCTTGATGATCTGCACCCACGTGGTCGCGAGCATTCCGCCGAAAACCACGTAGACGATCATCAGGACGCCGACGCCGGTCACCGCCGCCTCGTAACTCACGCCGGGCAAAAGGAGCTTGACCAGTGCGCCCGCGCCGACCATCTGCGCGATCATGTAAAACGTCGAAACGGTCAGTGTGGAAAGGGAAGCCATCGCGCGGACGGGGCGCGGGCTGAGGCGGTAGGCGAGCACGTCCGCCATCGTGTATTTGCCGGCGTTGCGCAGCGGTTCGGCGACGACGAGCAGGACGGTGAGATAGGCGACGAGCCAGCCGACGGAATACATGAAGCCGTCATAGCCCTTGAAGGCGATCATTCCCGCGATACCGAGGAAGCTCGCCGCGCTCATATAGTCGCCGGCGACGGCCAGCCCGTTCTGCCAGCCGGTGATGCCGCGGCCTGCCGCGAAGAAATTGCTCGCGCCCGTGGACTTCCGCGCAGACCAATACGTGATGGCGAGCGTGACGACGACAAAGGCGAGGAACATGCCGAGCGCAGGCGTGAAATGAAACCCCGCGGGCAGGGCGGCTGGCTCGGCAGCGGCGGCGAGGAGCGGGATCATTTCGAGCGGCCTTTCTTCGACGCGTCAAGCTTGGCGATGACATCCGCCGCCTGGCCGTCGAATCTCGCGGCCTTGCGCAGGTAAACGTAGGCGAGCACCCACGCCATGAAGAACTGTGAGAGGGCGAAGAGATACGCGACGTTCACCGGGCCGACGCGCTTGTCCATCAGCTCGGGAAACCAGCCGACCAGCACGGGCAGCGCGAAGTAGTAGATGACGAAGAACAAGACGGCCGGAACGATGAACGCGGCCTTCGCGCGAAGCAGCGATCGGAATTCACTCATCGCGGCCACGCGGTCCCAATCCGCGATATCGGCATCCTCATCCGCTGTTTGCTCGTGCGGGGGCGGCGGCGTGCTGTGGCCGAGGCGCGCGACGTCCGTTTCCGCGCCCACGGCGGGCGTCAGGTCACGGTCCGGAGATTCGGGCGCGGGATTTAGATCCATTCAGTCAGTCCGTGTGCGGCGAGACGATGGGCAAGGGTCGCTGGAAGGTCAAGGAAGGAGGACGAAGCATCTCGTTTGCAAGCGTGCGGTCTTGGCCGGGCCGGGAGGGAAGGATGCATGGTTCAAAATCCCCGCTTGGCGCTACGTAGGACTCCGGATGAATCCATTGCCGTTCCGGCGGCTTGGTCGCTCGCGCGGCATGGTTGGAACTGCGCCGCCCGGGCGCCGGGTTTGCCTGCCGCCGCTCTTCAGAACAGACTGGGCTGTTTCGCCCCTTGCGGCTTGAGGCCAAGTTTCTTGAAGGCCAGTTCCGTCACGACCCGCCCCTGGGAAGTCCGGTGGAGGTAGCCCTCCATGATCAGGAAGGGTTCATAAACCTCCTCGAGCGTGTCGGCTTCCTCTCCCACGGCAACTGCGAGCGAACTGATTCCCACGGGGCCACCGCTGAACTTGATGATGATGGTCTCCAGGATTCGCTTGTCCATCTCATCAAGGCCGTCGCGGTCGATTTCCAGCATGGCGAGCGCGGAATCGGCGGCGGCCGACGTGATGCTGCCGTTGCCTTTGACCTGCGCGTAATCCCGCACGCGACGGAGCAGGTTATTCGCGATGCGAGGCGTGCCGCGGCTGCGGCGCGCGATCTCCATGGCGGCGGATTCTTCCGCTTCAACTCCGAGCAGCCGCGCGGAGCGGACCACGATCTGGTGGAGTTGATCCGCTTGGTAGTAGTCGAGGCGTTCGCGGATGGCGAAGCGGGTGAGCAACGGTGCCGTGAGCAATCCGCTGCGTGTTGTGGCGCCGATCAACGTGAAGCGCGGCAAGTTCAGCCGGACACTCCGGGCGTTGGGCCCTTGATCGATGATGATGTCGAGTTTGAAGTCCTCCATCGCGGGGTAGAGATACTCCTCGATCGTCTTTTGCAGCCGGTGGATTTCATCGATGAACAGCACGTCGCCTTCGTCGAGGTTCGTGAGCAACCCGGCGAGGTCGGAGGCTTTCTCGATCGTCGGCCCGCTGGTGGCGCGGAGGTTGGAACCCATTGCCTTGGCGAGGATGTTTGCGAGCGTCGTCTTACCGAGGCCCGGGGGGCCGCTCAACAGGATGTGGTCGAGGGACTCCCTGCGCTGCCGCGCCGCGGCCACGGCGATCTCGAGCCGCTCTTTGACCTTTGTCTGTCCGGTGAAATCCGAGAAGAGCGATGGCCGGAGCGTGACTTCGAGCGCCGCGTCGGGCTTGCTCAATACTTCGGAAACCTTGTGCTCGGCCATGCGGCGAGCATGGTGGAGGCGCCGCGGTGAGTCCAGACTTTAGCCGACGAGCCACGACGCGCCGGCTAGTCATCGGGCCTCAACGTCCACATGCCGACTTGCAAATCCGGATTCGTCGCGGCGCCGAGGGTCGCCTCCGGCTTCAGCCGTTCCACGTGGCCGTCGGCCATCTGGTAGACCATCGTGCCGCCATGGTATTGCAGGACGCTCGTGAAGGTGAGGGTGATGTTGTAAGTTTCGAGCACGCGCGATTCGAGGTGAGTGATCGGCGAGTTGATCACGGTTCGCATCGAGATGAGTCCGAGCGAACCACCGATGACGTATTGAGCCTGCCCTGCGACGTTGTCCGGAGAAATCCGTTCGGTGAGATTGATGATCCCTTCGGGCTTGATGAGCGTGGACTTGCGAATGGCGAGCTGAGATCTGGGCGCGATATTGGGAGGCGCCGGGTCGGAAGGTGTCCAGTTCGACCCCGGGAAAATCAGGTTTGGCGTCCCGTTCAATCCGCCCATATCCCAGTGGAGCCCCATGCCGGTTCCATTGTTCGGTCCCGGTGGCCAGTCGCGCGCCGCTACGGGCGGGTTAGCTCCGTTCGGGTTCAAGGCGATCATGTTGTGCGTCGGCATCGCATAAGTCCTAGGCTTGGCGCCAAGGGCGACGAACGCGGGATTGCGATGGACTTTGTCCGCCGGACACCACACGACGGCGGCAACATTGCTCGCCACGAAGCTGTCAAACTCCGCCTGCGTCTGCCGGATTCCCATATACGAGCTGACCAAATCGTCCCAAGACCATTGCGTCGTCGGACTCGACCTCATGCCGGCATACGGCATCTTGTCGTCGAAGTCGTCCGCGTAAATGGCCTGCGCCAGACCACACTGCCGGACATTGCTTGCGCACACGATGGCGCGCCCGCGCTGCTTCGCGCCCGCGAGCGCGGGCAGCAACAATCCCGCGAGGATAGCGATGATGGCAATGACCACGAGCAGTTCAATGAGCGTGAAACCGCGCTGGCGACCGGATCGGGGTCTTGGGTTTGTCTTCATCTTTGCTGATGGGCTCATCGGTTCGCGCCACCCCCTGCGGGAGCAAGCACAACCTGTCCCTGGGCGGCGTCGATCGTAAACTTCATCCCCGGCGGTGCCGCGGGAAGGCGTTTGAGCGCCCCGGCGTGAACGAGGTCCTCGATGGTGGCGGGCGCGGGTTTGCCGGTGGCGAGGTGAGCACTGAGCGCCCGGTTGAGGGCATCCAAAACATCCTGAGGGCCGGCGGCGCGAGGCGCGGCGGCCTTGGGTTGCTTGGTTGCAAACGCCGCGTCAACCGTGATGACGCGGACCGGGGTGACGACGCTCGGATTCTGCGCGACCGGAGGCGCAACGGGCGCAGGGCTCGGCGCAGGCGCATTGCCACCGGGCGAAGCGGCGACGCCCGGGTCTGGCGCGGCTTGCGGCGCGACTGGAGGCGCTGACTGTGCGCGAGGCGGCGTGGCCAGTTCGAGACCCTTCGCGGGTTGCGGTGGCTTGGAACACGCACCGAGGGTGCACGCAACAAGCGTCAGCATGGGAGAACTCCACTTCATGCTTCAGTTTCTAAGTTCGTCGGCAGTGAAGCAGTTTCCCGTCGGGTGGTCAATATGGCGTCCATGCTATTTCCCCCAAGAGTGGTTGGTTGTGTGCTTCAGTATTCCCGGCTGCACCCTTTCCAGTGCAAGCGAGCCAATCCCCTTGTCAGCCCGGTCGCGAGATCACCCGCGGCGGCATGCGTGCACGACATGGGCACGGGCGCGCAGGGACGCCTCTTCTACACGATGAAACCCGTGCAAGGCGTCACGCTCGGCGAAGTGCTCTTCAAGCCCCGCACGAAGGACGCCGCGATGATTGCCCGGTGTCCGCTCAATCAGCTGCCCACCATCTTCCAGAAGGTTTGCGACGCGGTGGCCTTTGCGCATTCGCGCAGCTTCATCCCGGCACCGTTGCGACAAATGGGCAGGGTTGGAGCCTCGCCAACGGCGTGCTGCTGAGCCCGAAGCGTGCTTACGCGACGATTCCGATCCCGGGGCAATTCCCGAACGCGAGCTCCCACCTGCAACTCAAGCTGCGCCGCCTCGCGCCCGGCCCGTTTGGCTCCGGCTCGCACCGGGCCGAGTGGGTCATTCATGGCATCCGCGTGAAACGGCCGCAGCCGCATCGCCCGTCGAATTCCCGCCCGGACAGTCTTCGTTTTTCCTTCCCGCACCCGGGGCGCCGCCATTCAATCGCGCCATGTCGCGCGAGTATGCCCTCCACGAGTTTCGCCCGCCGGTGGACTTGCGCATCGACTACGCCCGCGAACTCAATCCGCAACAACTCGCCGCTGTCACCGCCACCCCCGGCCCCGCCCTCGTGATTGCCGGGGCGGGCTCTGGCAAGACGCGCACCCTCACGTATCGCGTTGCCTGGCTGCTGGAACAGGGCATTCCCGCCGAGCGGATGCTGTTGCTCACGTTCACGAACAAGGCCGCGAGCGAGATGATGCGCCGCGTCGGCGACCTGCTCGGCAGCGATCTCTCGGCGCTTTGGGGAGGGACGTTTCATTCCGTCGGACACCGTTTCCTGCGCCGCCATGCGGACGTCCTCGGCTGGCCGCGCGACTTCACCATCATGGACCGTGAAGACGCGGCCGACCTGATCAAAGCCTGCCTCGACGAGTCGAAGATCGACATGAAGGCCACGCGCTTCCCGAAGGCCGACGTGCTCGGGGAGATCTTCTCGCTCGCGGTCAACACCGGCCGCAGCGTCGGTGAACTGCTCCGTGCAGATTACGACTACTTCACGCCGCTCGAAGCGCAGATCGTCGCCGTGCACACAAGCTACGTGGAGCGCAGGCGCACCGGCGGGTTGATGGACTTCGACGACCTGCTTGCGTTGTGGCTGCGGGTGCTGCGCGACCATGCGGACATCCGCGAATCGTATCAGCGCAGGTTCCAGTTCGTGCTCGTGGACGAGTATCAGGACACGAACAAGCTGCAGGGAGAACTCATCGACCTCCTCGCCGCCCGCCACAACAACGTGATGGCCGTGGGCGACGACTCGCAAAGCATCTACTCGTGGCGCGGCGCCAACTTTCGCAACATCCTCGAGTTTCCCAAGCGTTATCCCGGCGCGACGATCTACAAGATCGAGACCAACTACCGCAGCACGCCGGAAATCCTCTCGCTCGCCAACGCCGCCATCGCGCCGAACATCCACCAGTTCGCCAAGCAGCTCGCCGCCGCGCGGCCGTCCGGCCCGCGTCCCGTGCTCGTCGCATGCGGCGACGGCCCGGAACAGGCCGCGTTTGTGGCGCAGCGGGCGCTTGAGTTGCGCGACGAAGGCTTCGACCTGCGCGACATGGCTGTGCTTTACCGCTCGCACTTTCACTCGCTTGAACTGCAGCTTGAACTCACGCGCCGGAACATCCCGTTCAGCATCACCAGCGGCGTCCGGTTTTTCGAACAGGCGCACATCAAGGACGTCGCCGCGCACCTCAAGCTCGTCGCCAACCCGCGCGACGAGCTCGCCTTCAAGCGCCTCATCCGGATGCTTCCCGGCATCGGGGGCAAGACCGCCGACAAGCTTTGGGCCGCATTCAGTTCCAGGTTCCGGCTTCCGGGTTCCGGGGCGGCATCCGTTGACGTCGAACCGGGGTCTCCAACCACCGCGCCTCGCCTTGCCCGGGCGCTCCAATCCTGCGGCGCCGCCATCCCGAGGAAAACCGCCGTCGCGTGGGCGCAGTTTGCCGCCACGATGTCGCAGCTCGAGGCGCCCGGGACCCTCGGCAACACGGAGAAGATGATCGCGCTCGTGGTCGAGGCCGGCTACGAGGATCACCTCAAGGCCAACTTCGCCAACTACCGCGCCCGCATGGAGGACATCGAGCAGCTGGCGGTCTTCTCCCGCCGTTTCCCGACGCTCGAGGATTTTCTCACGCAGCTCGCGCTGCTGACCAACGTGGATGCCGAGGAGCAGGACTCGAAACCGGATCGGGACGACGAACGCTTGCGGCTCTCCACCATCCATCAGGCGAAGGGACTCGAGTTCCGCGTCGTGTTCGTGATCATGCTCTGCGAGGGGATGTTCCCAAACGCGCGCGCCCTCAATGCGGTGGACGGCGAGGAGGAGGAGCGGCGGTTGTTTTACGTGGCGATCACACGTGCGAAGGACGAACTCTACTTGAGCCACCCGCTGTTGCGCTCCTCGTTCGGCGGTGGCGCCGAGATGCAGCAGTCGTCGCGTTTCCTGCGCGAACTCCCGCGGGAATTGCTCGAAGAGTGGGACCTCCGCCCCTCGGCGGCCATGCGCTGACGGCTACGCAATCAGGTCGCGGACGACTTCGCCGTGGACGTCCGTGAGGCGGTAGTCGCGGCCGGCGTGACGGAAGGTGAGTCGCTCGTGGTCAAAGCCGAGCAGCGCGAGGATCGTCGCCTGCAAATCGTGGACGTGCACGGGCTTCTCCGCGGCCTTGAATCCGAATTCGTCGGTCGAACCGTGGACGTATCCCCCCTTCACCCCGCCGCCCGCGAGCCACGTGGTGTAACCCCAGTGATTGTGGTCGCGCCCGTTGATCCTGCCGGCGTTGCTGCCGGGATTCGGCAACTCCACCGTCGGCGTGCGGCCGAATTCACCGCCCCAGATGACGAGCGTTTCGTCGAGCAGGCCGCGCTGCTTGAGGTCCTTCAACAGCGCGCCGATCGCGCGGTCGCACTGGCCGGCCAGCTTGCGGTGCTGCACTTCGAGGTCGTCGTGGCTGTCCCACGGCTGTCCGTCGCCGTGCCACACTTGCACGAATCTCACCCCGCGCTCGATGAGCCGCCGGGCGATGAGAATCTGCCGCGCCTGCGTGCCCTCGCCATACATCCGGCGGATGGGCTCGGGCTCGCGGCTCACGTCGAAGGCGTCCGCGGCATCGCCCTGCATGCGATAAGCGAGCTCGAAGCTCTGGATGCGCGCCTCGAGTTGCGCCTCGCGCGCGCGCTGGGCGGCGTGCCGCTCGTTGAGTCGCTGCAACAAGTCGAGCTGCTCGCGCTGCTCGGCGGTGGACTGGTAGCGGTTCTTGACGTGCTCGATCAGCTTCTCGATCTGCGTGTTCTTGGTGTCAATGTGCGTGCCCTGGAACACGCCGGGCAGGAACGCGCATTGCCAGTTCTGCGATTCCTGGATCGGATACCCGGGGCACATCGCGATGAAGCCCGGCAGATTCTGGTTCTCCGTGCCGAGCCCGTAGGTGATCCACGAGCCCATGCTCGGCCGCACCTGCCGCGCGTCGCCGCAGTTGAGCAGCATCAGCGAAGGCTCGTGGTTCGGCACGTCCGCGTGCATCGACCGGATCATCGCCACCTCGTCAATGGACTCGGCGGTGTGCGCGAAGAGCTCGCTCACCTCGATGCCGGACTTGCCGCGCTTCTCAAACTTGAACGGCGACGCGAGCGCGACGCCCGTGCGGCGCTCGGTGCGCAGCTCGAAGGGCAGCGGCTTGCCGGCGTTCGCCGTGAGCGCGGGCTTGGGGTCGAAGGTGTCCACGTGCGACGGCCCGCCGTTCATGAACAGGTGGATGACGCGTTTGGCCTTCACCGGGAAGTGCGGCGGCTTCACGGCAAGCGGGTTGGTGAAGTCCGCTGCGTCCGCCGTCGGCGCGAGCCATCCGTGCTCGGCGCACAGCGAGGCCAGCCCGAGCGCGCCCATGCCCAGGCCGCAGCGGTTGAGAAACTCCCGGCGCGTGAGCGCGAGGTGTTCCGGGTTGGGCGCGTGATGCCGCATCGCACCGATGACGCCAGCCTGCGGGCCCGGATTCAAGCACGATGGCGCGGAACCACCGGCCGGGGCGAACAAACCATTTGCTTCGACGGCGCGTTCTGCTACAAACCGCTTCCCGCGCGCGCCGGGCGCCGGGCAACCCGCAACTTTTTATGTCACAGCATCGCAGTCTCCGCGCCGCAAGCTCCACCGGCGCCAAGCGGAATGTCCTCAAGCGTTTCGAGCGCGTCGCGCTGCTGCGCAAGCGCGGGCAGTGGAATCCCGGCAACCGCGTCACCGGCCTCCCGAAGACCCGGCCCGAGGCGTAACCCGCCCCGCGGATGGGCGGCTTGCCTGTCCAGGGCCGCGGTTTCGAAACCTCGCGCACGGTGGGAATCCGCCGCCGTCCCGCGGTCGTGACTCGCAGCGACTCATGGTCCGCCTTCAAAAATTCCTGGCCGAGGCCGGCGTCGCCTCGCGTCGCTCCGGTGAGCAGCTCATCGCCGGGCGGCGCGTGGCCGTGAATGGAAAGGTCGTCACCCAGCTTGGCACCAAGGTGGACCCGGCCATTGACAAGGTCACGCTCGACGGCGCGCCGCTCCGGGTTCGCGAGAAGTTCTACATCGCGTTCAACAAGCCGCCGCACGTCATCACCACGCGTTCCGACGACCTTGGGCGCAGCACGATTTATGATGTGCTGCCCTCGAAATGGGCCTCTCTGGTGCCCGTCGGCCGCCTCGACCGGGAGAGCGAAGGCCTGCTCTTCCTCACGAACGACGGCGATTTCTGTCTTCGGCTCACGCACCCGCGATACGGCGTGCGGAAGCACTATCGCGCCGTGGTTGACGGGCGGGTCGAGCGTCCGATGCTGCGCAAGTTTCTCGAGGGTGTTCAGCACGAGGGCGAGCTGCTGAAGGCCGAGCGCGTCCAACTGGTGGATGCCAACAACACGCGCAGCATCGTCGAGCTGGAGTTGTCCGAGGGCAAGAATCGCGAAGTGCGGCGGCTCTTCGAGTATCTGGGTCTGACGGTGTGCGCGCTCCAGCGCACGCAAATCGGGCGCATCCGCCTCGGCGAACTGCGCTCCGGCCGTTGGCGGACATTGACAGCGCCCGAAATTAAAACTTTACTCAACCCATCATGAGAACGAAACGCAGCCTGCTGTTGACCGCACTGTTCCTCGCCGCCACCGCGCCCGCCGCGGAACAGACCGCGACCGTGAAGGACAACCGCGTAAACATCCGCGGCCAGGCCACGCTCAACAGCGAGGTCATCACCCAGCTCAAGAAGGGCGAGACCGTCACCGTGCTCGAGCAGATTCCGGTCAAGGCGCCGAAGGCCGGCGAACCCAGGGCCTGGCTCCGCATCGCGCTGCCCGCCAACACCCCCGTCTGGGTTTTCAACAGCTTCATCTCGAACAACGCCGTCCACGTGCCCAAGCTCAACGTCCGCGCCGGCCCCGGCGAGAATTACAGCATCGTCGCCCGCATGGAGAAGGGCGCTCCCGTGAAGCCGCTCCGCACCTCGGGCGCGTGGATGGAGATTGAGCCGCCTCCCGGCGCGAGCGCGTTCGTCGCGGCTGAAACCGTCATCCGGAAGTCCGGCGAGGGCGAGGCCACCGCCTCCTCCACGTCTTCGGGCAAGTCCGGCGTCCGCGCCAGCGGTTCGCCCACCGCCGTCCGTCCTGGATCCGATCCGTCCATTTCGGGCGGCCGCGTGGATCCCAGCACCACGCCCGCACCGCTTTCCGAGCCCACGCTCGTTCGCGTCGAGCCCATTCGCACCAATCCGCTCACCACCGTCCCCTCGAATCCCGCCCTGCTCACCCCCGCTTCGCCCGCCGCTGCCCTGCCGGCGACCGCGCCCGTCACGACTCCTGTGACGACCACTCCAGCCGTGCCGCCGGTGACATCAGCGACGCCGGTCGTCGCAACGGCGCCGAGTCCGACTCCCGGCACGCCGACTTCCGCCGCCGCGATTCCCGCCGCCGCTGCGAAGTCCGAATCCGCCGCCGCCACGGCGCCCGCGGGCGGCGAGGTGTATTATCAGATTCAAGTCCCGCCGCCGAAACGCTCCATCTGGAGCCGCATCTTCGGCTGGGGCGGCGGACAGGAGACCGGCGAGCAACGCGACGCCGCCAAGCGCGCCCAGGCGCCGCCGCCGAAGAAGCTCGCCGTGACCTCCACCAACACGCCGCCGCCCGTCGTCGAGACCGAGCCCGGTCCGCCGCGCGTCGTGACCCGCGAGGGCATCGTGCGCAAGGTCTGGAACGTGCAGGCGCCCTCCAATTGGGAACTCGCCGACATCTACACCGGCCGCACCATCAACTACCTCTACTCGACCAACGAAAGCGTCCCGTGGGCTTCCATCAAGGGCCGCGTGATCCTCGTCACCGGCGAGGAAATGATCGACCGCCGCTGGCCGCGCATGCCCGTGCTGCGCATCGAGACGCTCAAGACCGTCGAGTGATGCAGCCGCAGAACCTCATCGACGGCCGCGCCATCGCCTCCCAGCTCCTCGCGGAAACCTCCCAGCGCGTCGCCGCGCTCAAGTCCCGCGGCATCCAGCCCGGGCTCGCCTTCGTGCGCGTCGGGGAAGACCCGGCCTCCAAGGTCTACGTCGGCATGAAGGAGCGCACCTGCGCGCAACTCGGGTTCCACGCCAAGACCGAGGTCTTGCACGAGGCCACCACGCAATCCGAACTCCTCCAACTCATCGCCAGGCTCAACGCCGACGCCGCCTTCCACGGCATCCTCGTCCAGGCGCCGCTCCCGCGACACATCGATTCCGCCACCATCTTCACCGCCGTCTCGCCCTCGAAGGACGTGGACGGCTTTCACCCGCTCAACGTCGGCAAGCTCATGCTCGGCGACAGCACGGGATTCGTTCCCTGCACGCCCGCGGGCATCCACGAGCTGCTCATCCGTTCGCGCGTCAAGACGGTGGGCGCGGAAGTCACCGTCCTCGGCCGAGGCAACATCGTCGGCAAGCCCATGGCCGCGATCCTCTGCCAGAAGTCCAGCTACGCGAACGCAACCGTCACCCTTTGCCACTCCGGCACCCGCGACATCCAGGCCCATTGCCGGCGGGCGGACATCCTCATCGCCGCGATGGGCGTGGCGAACTTCGTCACGGCCGCGATGGTCCGCCCCGGCGCGGTCGTCATCGACGTGGGCGTCAACCGCGTCCCCGATGCGACCGCCAAGAACGGCTCGCGGCTCGTCGGTGACGTGGACTTTGCCGCGGTCCAGCCCATCGCGGGCCTCATCACGCCGAATCCTGGCGGCGTCGGCCCCATGACCGTTGCCATGCTCATGTCCAACACCGTCCGCGCCGCCGAACTGGCCACGGCCTGACCATTCCCCCACCGGCAACCCGCACCCGGCAATCGGAAATCCCCATGACCCCCAACCGCATCCTCCCCGACCTGCAATGCTCGCTCCTGTGCGAGGACATCCGCCAGGAAGCCAACGGCAACTTCATCGTGCTCGGCATCCTGAGCGTCATCCGGCTGCCGCAGGTTCCCGTCACCGCAGGCCGCCTCTGCGTGTTCAACCGCTGGTGCGCCGGGCTCGGGCAGTTCTCCGAGGTCGTGCGCGTCATGGCGCCCGACCAGTTGACCGTGCTCCGGCAGTCGCAGATGAAATTCGCGCTGAACGACCCGGGCATGAACACCACCAACGCCACCGTCTTCGGCGGACTCGAATTCAAGACCGACGGCGTCTATTGGGTCGAAGTGCTCGTGGACGACGTGATGAAACTCCGTTTCCCCCTTCCCGTGATCGTCGTGCCGCCCCCGCCCGCGGGGCAACCCGGTCCGCCCGCCGCCGGGCCCGCCGCTTGAGAGCAGCTTCATGTTGAAAGCGTCCGGCTCCGTTCGGGCGCATCCCGGTTCCTGCCCCTTCACTGCATCCCTACCCATGAACCGGTTGGCGCACAGCCACCCCTCACCCGCCCTTCGGACACCCTCTCCCCTCCTCGGAGGAGGGGAGAGCGATGGGGTGAGGAGTGTCCGTTCGGGTTCAAGGGTCGAAATCGCGGCAGTTGCCGGCCATTGGTTCTCTCCCCTCGTCCGACGAAGGGAGAGAGTGGTCCCGCTCGGAGCAGGACCGGGTGAGGGGTGTGCGCTTGCATCCAAGTCGCCGCGTTTTCCCCCGGTCGGAGCTGTCCCTCCCGGGAGGTCGCAACAAACAGGCACGCGCCCGTCTCCACCCCTTGCGAAACTTTCGGCTGTCCCCACGCCGCTGGTTCGCTAAGCTCTCCTCCCAACGGAATGAACCCTCCCGCCCCCAAGGATGCCGACGCCACCATGGCCGTGTTCCTCGACCTCGAGAACATCGCCCTCGGCGCGCGCGACGCCAACTACCCCGCCTTCAACATCACCAAGGTCATCGAGCGCCTCCTGCTCAAGGGCCACATCGTCGTCAAGAAGGCCTACTGCGACTTCGACCGCTACAAGGATTTCAAGCGCGGCCTGCACGAGGCCGCCTTCGAGCTCATCGAGATTCCCCACGTCCGGCAGTCCGGCAAGAACTCCGCCGACATCCGCATGGTCGTGGACGCCCTCGACCTCTGCTACACCAAGGGCCACGTGGACACCTTCGTCATCATCAGCGGCGACTCGGACTTCTCGCCCCTCGTGAGCAAGCTCCGCGAAAACGCCAAGACCGTCATTGGCGTGGGCGTGAAGAACTCCACCTCCGACCTCTTCATCGGCAACTGCGACGACTTCATCTACTACGACGACCTCGTCCGCGCCGACCGCGCTCGCTCGCGCCCCCGCAGCACCTCGGTGGCCGCGGCGGCGAAGCCCGCGGGCGACGAAAACAAAGGTCCATCCCTCGACAAGGCCCTCGAACTCGTCGTCGAAACCCTCGAGGCCCTCAACGGCGAACGCGGCGCGGACGAACGGGTGTGGGGCTCAATGATCAAACAGGCCATCAAGCGCCGCAACCCCGGCTTCAACGAGCGCGCCCACGGATTTCGTTCCTTCAACGACCTCCTGCTCGAAGCCCAGAAACGCGGCCTCTTGAAAGTCGAAGCCGACGGAAAATCCGGCGGCTACACCGTCAACACCGCCGAGTAGCGCCCGCGCGTCAGCCGGCGTTGAACAGGAGGCAACGAAGGAAACGGAGACGGCGGGAGGTGTGAACGTTCGGGCCCGGCGTCGTCGCGACTCCGGGGAGAGGCGAATTCCATTCCGGCCCCGCGGATTCACCAACCCGCCGATCAGAAGAAAAATCAAGTGAGCCGCGCCGCGACACGCCGCAAGTCGCAACACGACCCGCCACACCGGCAACAGCCGCCACAAAGCCCGCCTGGGACACCGCCAGCACAAGAAGTGAATTGCGCCGGTTGCGTTCCGGCGCGTCCTGTTCCGAGGTCCTCCTTCGTTGCGCTCCTTGCGTTGCTTGGCGGTGGCCGGTGCCGTCCCCGGCGTTCGCATCACTGATACGCTTCCATCCCGGCGCAGGAGCAGACGAGGTTGCGGTCGCCGAAGACATTGTCCACGCGGCTGACGGCGGGCCAGAACTTCTGCGCGCGCTCGTGCCGCGTCGGGAAGGCCGCCTGCTCGCGCGAGTAGGGGTGGGTCCAGTCCGCGGCGGCGAGGGCCTCGGCCGTGTGCGGCGCGTGCTTGAGCGGGTTGTCCGCCTTGTCCATCGCACCGGATTCGATGGCCGTGATCTCGGCGTGGATGGCGATCATGGCATCGCAGAAGCGGTCGAGCTCGAACATCGACTCGCTCTCGGTGGGCTCGACCATCAGCGTGCCGGGCACGGGGAACGAAAGGGTGGGCGCGTGAAAGCCGAAGTCCATGAGCCGCTTCGCGACGTCCTCGGCGCTGACGCTCTTGAAGTGGCGCAAGTCGAGGATGCACTCGTGCGCGACGCGTCCGCCGCGGCCGCGGTAGAGCACGGGGAAAAACTTGTCGAGGCGGTGCGCGATGTAGTTGGCGTTGAGGATGGCGACCTTGGTGGCCTCGGCGAGTCCGTCCGGCCCCATGCACGCGATGTAGCTCCACGAGATCGGCAGGATGCTGGCGCTGCCCCACGGCGCAGCACTCACGGCGCCGATGGGATTCTCGCCGCCGAGGTTGATGACGTTGTGGCCGGGCAGGAACCCGACGAGGTGTTCGGCGACGCCGATGGGGCCCATGCCGGGACCGCCGCCGCCGTGCGGGATGCAAAACGTCTTGTGAAGGTTCAGATGACAGGCATCCGCCCCGATGTCGCCGGGGCGGCAGAGGCCGACCTGCGCGTTCATGTTCGCGCCGTCCATGTAGACCTGTCCGCCGTGCTCGTGGATGATGGCGCAGATGTCGCGGATGCTTTCCTCGAAGACACCATGCGTGCTCGGGTAGGTGACCATGAGGCACGCGAGGTCCGCGTGGTGCGCGGCGGCTTTGGCGCGGAGGTCGGCGAGGTCGATGTTGCCCTCCTTGTCGCACGCGACGGCGACGACGCGGAGGCCGGCCATCACCGCGCTCGCGGGATTGGTGCCGTGCGCGCTCGTGGGAATGAGGCAGATGTTGCGATGCGCCTCGCCACGACTCGCGTGGAAGGCGTGGATGCACAGGAGCCCGGCGTATTCGCCCTGCGAGCCGGCGTTGGGCTGGAGCGAGATGGCCGCGAAGCCGGTGATTTCGGCAAGCCAGTCCTCGAGTTGGGCGAAGAGTTCCTGATAGCCTCGGGTCTGGCGCAGGGGCGCGAACGGATGAATCCGCGCGAACTCCGGCCAGCTCACGGGGAACATCTGCGACGTGGCGTTGAGCTTCATCGTGCACGAACCGAGCGGGATCATCGCCTGGCAGAGCGAGAGGTCGCGCGCTTCGAGCCGGCGCAGGTAACGCAGCATCTCCGTCTCGGAGTGGTGCCGGTGGAAGACGGGCGCGGTGAGGATGGCCGAATGCCGGCGGGCGCCTGCCGATGGGGAGGAGAATGCGGGCAGGTTGAGATCGAGGTCGGCGGGTTTGTCGTCGTTGAAGATCTGGAAGAGTGTTCGCAGGTCGCCGGGCGTGGTGGTTTCGTCGAGGGCGATGCACACGGTGTGCGCGTCGGGCGCGCGGAGGTTGATGCGGTGGGACTCGGCGAGCTTGAGGATGGAGGCGCAGGATGTGCCGGCGGGCTGGACGCGCAACGTGTCGAAGTAGTGCGCGTGAACCACCGCGTGGCCGAGGCGCTTGAGTCCCTCGGCGAGCACGGTGGTGAGCGAGTGGATGCGCGTCGCGATGGCGTTCAAGCCGCCGGGCCCGTGATAAATCGCGTAGGCCGCGGCCATGTTCGCGAGCAGCGCCTGCGCGGTGCAGATGTTCGACGTGGCCTTCTCGCGGCGGATGTGCTGCTCGCGTGTGCCGAGCGAGAGGCGCAGGGCGGGCCGGCCGCGCGCGTCCTTCGACACGCCGACGAGCCGGCCGGGAAGCTGGCGCTTGAATTCCCCGCGCGTGGCCATGAACGCCGCATGCGGCCCGCCGTAGCCGAGCGGGACGCCGAACCGCTGCGCGCTGCCGACCGCGACATCCGCGCCGATCTCGCCCGGAGGCTTGATGAGCGTGAGCGCGAGCAGGTCCGTGGCGACGACGAGCAACGCGCCCGCGGCGTGGACCTTGTCAGCAAAGCCGCCGAGATCGCGGATGGAGCCGTCGGTCGCGGGATGTTGGACGAGCGCGCCGAAGAACCTGCCGTCGGGCGCGAGGGACTCGTGCGAGCCGACCACGACGTCGATGCCGAGCGCGCGGGCGCGCGCCTGCGTGACTTCGATGTTCTGAGGATGGCAATCGGCCGCGATGAAAAATGCGGCGCGGCCCTCGGCGGCCTTCAAGCGATGGCACATCATCATCGCCTCGGCGCACGCGGTCGCCTCGTCGAGCATCGAGGCGTTGGCGATCTCGAGCGCGGTCAGGTCGCAGACCATCGTCTGGAAGTTGAGCAGCATCTCGAGGCGGCCTTGCGAGATCTCGGCCTGATACGGCGTGTATTGGGTATACCAGCCGGGATTTTCGAGGATGTTGCGCTGGATGACGGGCGGCGTGATGCAATCGTGATAGCCCATGCCGATGAACGAGCGGAAGACCTGGTTCTTGGCGCCCATGGAGCGCAGCCGCGCAAGGGCATCGAACTCGCTTGTGGCGGCGGGGAGGTTGAGCGGTTCGCGCCGTCGGATGCCCGCGGGCACGGTGGCATCGACAAGGGCATCGAGGCTGTCGCAGCCGATGGTGGCGAGCATCTGTTGAAGCTCCTCCGGTCGCGGGCCGATGTGCCGGCGGACGAAGCTGTCGGGGTGCGCGGACAAAGCCATGTGCGCGCGACGTTAGGGGGAGCGAGTTGGAAGGCAAGTGAGTTTTGGCGGCGCGGGTCCCGGCCGCGTTTGCGGATGACTTCACGGATTGCATGCGCTCTAATCCCGCCCGAAGTCCGGTGACGCCATGATTTCCACCACCCCACTTCGCCCAGGGCCCGGGATTGGCATCGTGTTGCTCGTCGGGACTTTTACGCTGATGGGCCAGACCAACATCCACGAAGGCGCGCGCTGGCTCGGCGCGGCACGGCAGGTGCCGGAATTCACCGTGCCGGAGACGAAGGCGGCGTGGACCCGCCGCCGCGGGGAGATTCGAGCCACGCTCGGCCGGTTGCTGGGTGAACTCCCGCCACGACCGGCGGGCTTTCCTGTGAAGACCCTTTCGCGTGAAGACCGGGGAGACTTCGTGGTGGAGAAGTTTCAGTTCGACAACGGCGCGGGCGCGACCGTGCCGGGTTACTTGCTTGTGCCGAAGGCTGCGAGCGCCCGCAAGAAGGCGCCGGCGATTCTCTACTGCCATCAGCACGGCGGCCAATATGGCAAGGGCGGCAAGGAGGAGTTGTTCATCGCGGGCAATCCCGTGCCGGTCGCGCCGGGACCGGAACTGGCAAGGCGCGGCTTCGTGGTGATCGCGATTGACGCCTACTGCTTCGGCGAACGCGACGGGAAGGGTCCGGGCGGCCCGAACGAGAAGGGCGGCGCGGGCGAGATGACCGCGAGCAAGTTCAACCTGTGGCTCGGCCGGTCGCTTTGGGGAATGATGTTGCGCGATGACCTGATGGCGCTCGACTACGTCTGTTCGCGGCCGGAGGTGGATGCGGCGCGCGTCGGCGTGACGGGCTTCAGCATGGGCGCGACACGCGCGTGGTGGCTTTTGGCGCTCGATGACCGCCTGAAGACCGGCGTGCCGGTCGCGTGCCTCACCCGTTACCAAAACCTCACGGCTCACGGCAAGCTTTCGGCCCACGGTATCTATTACTTCGTGCCGGGCATGCTCCGCCACTTCGACACGGAGGCCGTCATCGCGTGCATCGCGCCCCGCCCGGTGCTCTTCATGACGGGCGAAGAGGACGGCGGTTCGCCTGCGGATGGAATCCGGACGATCGAAGCCAGGGTGCGGCCGGTGTGGAGACTCGTCGGCAAGGACTCGGACTACGCCAGTGAACTCTATCCCGGCCTCGGCCACCAATATCTGCCGGAGATGTGGGAGAAGACCCTCGCGTGGTTCGACAAGCATTTGAAGCCGCATTGATTCCCATGGCCGAGCCACGCCTTCTCGACACTCTCGCCGAACTCGTCCGCATCAACAGCGTCAGTCCCTCGTATCCGGGTGGGCGACCGGAGAAGTTCATCGCGGCTTACATCCGTGACTTCTTCGCGCAACGCGGCATCGAGACGCATGACCAGGAAGTCTTTCCCGACCGACCGAACGTCGTCGCGCGCCTGCCCGGCCGCGTGCCCGGCAAACGCATCGTGTTCGAGGCGCACACCGACACCGTCGCCATCTCCGGCATGACGATTCCACCGTTCGAGCCCACGGTCGCCGACGGAAAACTCTTTGGCCGCGGCTCGTGCGACGACAAGGGCGGGTTGTGCGCGATGATGCACGCGCTCGCCTCGCTCAAGCGCGATGGCATCACGCCGCCGTGCGAGGTGCTGCTTTGCGCCGCGGTGGACGAGGAATACTCGTATCGCGGAGTGGTGAAGTTCTGCGAGGGGCTCACGGGGCAGGCCGCGGTGGTGGCGGAGCCGACGGACATGCGCGTCGTCATCGCGGGCAAGGGCGTGCTGCGCTGGAAGGTCGTGGCGCGGGGCAGGGCGGCGCACAGCAGCAAGCCCCACCTCGGCGTCAACGCAATCAGCCACATGGCGCGGGTGATACTTGCGTTTGAGGAGGAGCACCGGGCGCTCGCCGCGCGGCAGCATCCGCTGCTCGGCCCCGGCACGCTCAACGTCGGACTCGTCTCGGGCGGCGTGCAGGTGAACTTCGTCCCCGACGAGTGCACCATCGAGATTGACCGCCGACTGCTGCCCGGCGAGAAGCCCGACGACGTTCTCGCGGGTTATCAGCGAATGCTCGACCGGCTGAAGGCGGATGCGCCTGGCTTGAACGTCGAGCAACTTCCGCCCCGCACGCGCGACGAAGGACTCTCGACTCCAGCCGACGCCGCCCCGGTGCGCCTCGCATCGGAAATCCTGCGCGGCTTGCGGCTGAACGGCGAACCGTGCGGTGTGCCCTTCGGAAGTGACGCGAGCAAGCTGTCGAGGCAGGGATTGCCGAGCATCCTCATCGGGCCGGGCAGCATTGACCGCGCGCACGCGGCGGTGGAATACGTCGAGTGCGACCAGGTGGAGGCGGCGTTCGAGTTCTACCGGCAGTTTATGCTGCGCTTCGAGTAGCGGGCAGGCGCGGCGCGAGGGATTCCAGCGCCTTCGCAGCGCGTTGACGCGCGACCCCGTGCAGTGTTTCCATCACGCATGCACACGGCCGATTCGCCAGCCCCGTCCCGCCGCACCTTCATGAAGGCATCCGCCGCCGCGCTGGCGACGGGAGCGCTCTCCGGCTGCGAGACCATCGTCGGCGAAGGCGGCGCGCCAGGCCACGTGGACGCGCATGTGCACGTATGGACGCCGGACACGAAGTCGTTTCCGCTCGCGGAAGGATTCGCGGTAAAGGACATGCAGCCGCCGAGCTTCACGCCGGAGGAGTTGCTGGCGATCGCGAGGCCGAACGGGGTTTCGCGAGTCGTGCTCATTCAGATGAGCTTCTACCACCACGACAACCGCTACATGCTCGACGCGATGCGGCGCTTCCCCGGCGTCTTCAGCGGCGTGGGGATCGTGGACGAGAACGCGCCGCGCGTGCGCGACGCGATGCGCGACCTGGCGAAGCAGGGCGTCCGCGGCTTCCGCATCTCCCCGGGACGGCTCGCACCGGACGCGTGGCTGGGCTCTTCCGGCATGGCGACGATGTGGGCCACCGCCGCGGACGAGAATCTCGCCATCTGCCCGCTCATCAATCCCGCGGCGTTGCCTGCGCTCGCGGTCATGTGCTCCAAGTTCCCGCGCACGCACGTCGTTGTGGATCACTTCGCGCGCATCGGCGTCACGGGGCAGATTCTCGACGGCGAGCTTGCTCTCTTGTGCGCGCTGGCGAAGTTTCCGAAAACGTTCGTGAAAACCTCCGCCTTCTACGCGCTTGGCCGCAAGGCCGCGCCGTATCTGGACCTCGCGCCGATGATCCGCCGGGTGCGCGACGCCTTCGGCGCGAAGCGGCTGATGTGGGCGAGCGACTGTCCGTATCAAGTGCAGGGCGCGCACACCTACGCTGCCTCGCTCTCGCTCGTGCGCGAACGGCTGGACTTCCTTTCACCTTCCGACCGCGACTGGATGTTGCGCAAGACCGCGGAAACAGTGTTCTTCGCCGGCGCCCCGGCTGGCCCCGCGCCCCTTCCCAAGCGACCGGGGACAGTTCTCCGGGGCCCATATCGTTGAACTCCGCACCCCCGCGCGGCCAAGACGGCAGGTCAGGTCCTGGAACCGGAGCCGGGCCGCAGGATCCAAACGCAAGTGATCAATCTCGTCATCGGGGTCGAGCCGCGGCCTGAAAAGATCACGCCCGCCACCCGTGACAGGGTTGCTGCACTCTTGAAGAAGTGACCGCACGAGCGCCTGATTGACCACTTCCGGCTTGGATTGGCCCGGTTGACCCCGCATCGTCCCGCGCATGAGTTTGCTGCCGTTCGGAAAACTCCCCGTCCACACACCGCGCGCGTTCGTCCCGCAGACCATTGACCTCGGGGACTGGCTGCAGGTGGCGCCGCTCTATGACCGGCTCGAAGAGCGCGCCGCCGGGTGCGGCAGCGTGGCGGAGTTCGAGCGCTGGCTGATCGACGGCGGCGAACTGGCCGCGGCACTTGAGGAGGAGGGCTCGAAGCGTTACATCGGCATGACGTGCCACACGGAGGACCCGGGCGCCGAGTCCGCGTTTTTGCATTTCGTCGAGAAGATCGAGCCGGAACTCAAGACGCGGCAGTTCAAGCTCGCGCAGCTTTACCTCGCGCATCCGCTGCGCGCGCTGTTGCCACGGCCGCGTTACGCGGTCTTCGACCGGGACACGCAGTTGCGCGTCGACCTCTATCGCGAGGCCAACGTGCCGCTCGAGACCCAGGAGGCCAAGCTCGGCCAGCAATACCAGAAGCTCGCGGGCGCGCTCACGGTGACTTTCCGCGGCGAGGAGCGCACGCTGGTCCAGATGGCGCGTTATCTCGAGGAGCCTGACCGCCCGCTGCGCGAGGAAGCCTGGACACTCGTCGCGAGCCGGCGCCTCGCCGAGGCGGACAAGTTCGAGACCATCTTTGAGCAGCAAATGGCGCTGCGCGAGCAGATGGCGAAGAACGCGGGCTTCGCGAATTACCGCGACTACGCCTTCAAGCTGCGGGGGCGCTTTGATTACACGCCGGCGGATTGCGTGAAGTTCCACGAGGCGGTCGAGACGGAGTTCATGCCCGTGGTGCGACAGTTGCAAGCCGAGCGAAAGCGCCACCTCGGCATCTCGTCGCTGCGCCCGTGGGACACCGCGGTGGACGCACTGAATCGCCCCGCGCTGCGGCCCTTCGAGGATGTGCCGCAACTGGTGGAGCGTTCACAGCGCATCTTCGACAAGGTGGACGCCGGCGGACTCGGCCGGCAATTCCGGATGATGCAGGATCTCAAGCTGCTCGACCTGGCAAACCGGAAGGGCAAGGCGCCGGGTGGATACCAATCCACGCTCTCGGAATCACGACTGCCATTCATCTTCATGAACGCCGTCGGGCTTCAGCGCGACGTGGACACGATGCTGCACGAGGCCGGCCACGCCTTTCACGCGGTGGCCACGCGCGAGGAAGACCTGTTCGCCTATCGCGGCGCGCCGATCGAGTTCTGCGAGGTGGCCTCGATGGCGATGGAGTTGCTCGGCGCTGAATTCCTCGAGGAGTTTTACGGGGCGTCCGAAGCGAACCGCGCCCGCAAGACGCATCTCGAAGGCATCATCAACTTCTTCCCGTGGATGGCGACGATCGACGCGTTCCAGCACTGGATCTACACGCATCCCGGTCACACGCGCGCGGAGCGCACTGCGGCTTGGGTGGACTTGATGGAGCGCTTCGGCGGCGACGTGGACTGGTCCGGGCACGAGCCGGCTCGCGCGAACTACTGGCACAAGCAACTGCACATCTTTCTCCACCCATTCTATTATGTGGAATACGGCATTGCGCAGCTGGGCGCGCTGCAAGTGTGGGCCAACTCGCGCCGGGACAAGACGCGGGCGCTGCGCGATTACAAGGCCGGCCTCACGCTCGGCGGGTCGCGCCCGCTCCCGGAGCTCTTCGCCACCGCGGGATGCCGGTTCGACTTCAGCCGCGCGACTGCCCGGCCGCTCGTGGAACTGGTGCGCGGGGAACTGGCGCGACTGGGATGAAGCGAGCGCGGAAACCGCCGCGCCTGCACCGCGAAGGTCGAACCCCTCACCGCCGGTGCGTCGTATGGAACGAATGGCAGGTCGAGCATGAATGCACGACGCCGCCCTTCGGGCTGTGGCACTCGGCGCACAGGGCCTTGCGCGGGAGGTTGACATCCGCGGTGACACTGCTGCGGGCGACGTCGTGGCACTTGGCGCAGTCGAGGTGCTGGTGCTTTGCGTGGTTGAAACTCCCGCGAGGCATCCACCGCTCCGGCATCGAAGGGCGGGCGACTTCGAATTGCGGCGGAACCGTGCCCGGAGACTCCGTTACTTTGTGACACCACGCGCAACCGGCAAAAGGCGCGGCGCCGAGCGTGGGTGAGCCTCCCACACTCGCGACGGGCGCCCAGCGCTCAGTGCTCATGAAGACGCGGCGCTCGAGTCCTTCGCCTGATTCAAACCGCTCCGTGAGGCCACTCATGCTGCGGGCGACGAACCGTGCGATTTCCTCCGCGCGGCTCAGCTTGTGTTCGCGGCGGGCGAGCTCCGCGTAGTGCGCGGGCAGGCTGCGCAGAAACGAGCGCACGAAGGTTTCGTTCCCGTGTGGGAGCTGAAGTTGCGGATTGCCCGCATCGAATTGAAGTGAGTGGCACTTGCGGCAGTGTCGCTCGAAATTCACCCTGCGATAATACGCGCCCGAGGCATCCGGCTCATGGCAGCTCGCGCAGTCGAGTTTCCTGCCATTGATCGGAGGCACCGTCGAGGAGAAGTGCAGCGCATGGTTGAAGCGGAGCGGATTCGTATCGCTCAGCTTGTCCGCGTGCACTTGGAATTCGGGGTGGTCGCCGGCGAACGAGGCGAAGACCTTTGTGTAGCCATTGGTCGGACGCGGCACCCCAAACACATGAGGGCCGAGGTGCGAACGGTATTCAAATTCGCTTGGCCGCTTGGCGGCGATTTCTCGGCCCTTCGCAGCCGAGGCTTGCATCGTGGCGCCGTCGCCGTGGCACGAGAGGCATTGCGCATCCTCCGGCTTTCGCATGTGTCCGCTGGTGAGGTGCTCCCGGTGGCACGATGAACACGAATGGTCGCGCACGACGTTGGGTTGGTGGAACGTGTGATCCTTGTGGCACTTGAGGCACGCGCGATCGATGGAGGTCATCTCAGCCCGCGATACCGCGGCAAGTTTGTTCACTTCGAACGGCCCGGGTTTCACCGTGAAGGCCGCCTTCAGCCATCCCGCCGGGCCGGCGAGCGCCTCGGTGTGGCAGACGGCGCAACCTTGGTCCGCCCCGAACGCGCTCGCGGCAAGCGCGGCAGACTTGGGCGCGCCCTTTGATTGTTCGCGAAGCAATTCGGCAAACGCCTTGCCCGTGTGGTGAGAGGAAACCGGGCCCGGGTTGATGAACGTGAGGCGCCACGGTCCGTAGAGCAGGACCAGCAGCGCGCCGACGGTGAGCGCCGTGACGGCGAGGGTGAGTCGCCCGCGCCGCACGCGCAGGCTGCGAACGGGTGAACAGCGGGGCAGGGGACGACAGCAGGTGCCGTCGGGGCCCGGCCCCAATTCACACGCGCCGCCCTGGTTTTTCGACCGGGTGCAACGCCAGCGGCCTTTGGTTTCACCGGGCTTGAGATCTAGGACGGGTTTGCACTCGGCGGTGGCGCGACATTCGCCGCCTGGTCCTGGCCCGAGTTTGCAGGCGCGCCCTTCGCAGGCGTAGCCGCAAACCCAGTTCTGGTTGGGGCGCGCGTATTGGTCGGCGTCAAATCCCGGCGGTTGCAGCGGTTCGCTCATGACGTGCCTCCCATGAAAGCGAACACCAGCACGACGTGGACGAGCGAGAAAACCAGCAGGCTGTAAGTGAGCGGGATGTGGACGAACAGCCAGAGCTTGAGCGTGAGCTGGAGCGAGTAATGATAGTCGAGCGCGTCCTTCTGCCGGACAAGGTCGGCGATACCAGGTATGTGCTGTTTGGGCTCCTCACCCGCTTCGACCTCTTCGCCAAACATGAGCTTGCGCTCCTCGTCGTTGAGGAAGCGATCCAATTCGCCGATGCGGTGGAGGAGCTTGTTGAGCGGACTGCTGATTTCGAATAAGTGGGCAAGAGTGTTCCGGGGCGCGGCGAACCAGTGCTGGAGGTGCGCGACGTAGAACTCGGTGATCGTCGCGCTTTTCGCGGCGGGCAAGGCCTTGAGGGCGAGCGATTCGGCCTGTTCGGCCAGCGCGCGGCGCACGGCCGGGATGGACTCAAACAACACTTCGCCCCCGCGTGTGGTGAGGCGTTTCGGAAAGATGCGCGAAATGAAGAGCCCGCCGATGCCACTGAGCATCACGAGCACGTAAAGCCACGCAAGCGTGCACTCGAACCATCCCGTGGGCATGCGCATGCCCAGGTGGACGGCGAACAGTGCGGCCGTGAACAAGCCGACGTAGATGTGCACCTGCAGCCACGTCTCCGACCGGATTGCGGGAAGAAACGGAAGCTTCTTGCGGCCGTTGTAGAGTGTCAGAAAGAGCATGAGCAGCAGCAGCACCCAGCCCGTGAGATACGGCATGCGCGGGATGAACACGTCGAACTCGCGCCAAACGGTGAGGAGTCCGACGATCGCCGCGATGAGCATCAGCACGGCGAGCCACCTGCGATTGGCGAACGCGTTCATCGTCGGAGCCAGCGGGCGAATGCGTCGAGGTTGTTCATGTTCATCCGCACGAGCGCCGAGTGCGGGCACGCGCGCTCGCAGGCCGGTCCGCCGTATTGCTCGACGCAGAGGTCGCACTTCGTGGCCTTGATGATCGGTCGCATGGCCTCGTCCAGGATGAAGTTCCCGTCCCCGTCGCGCACGTCGACCATGCGAATAGCCTCGTAAGGGCACTGGTTCGCACAAGCGGTGCAGCCGATGCACGTGGCCTGGTTGATGGTGACCTGCCCGGCGAAGGACTCGCGGTGGATGGCGCCCGTCGGGCAGCCGATCATGCATACCGGGTCGGCGCAGTGCATGCAGGCATTGGCGACCATGATGCGGCCGTTGGTCGGGCCGTGCCGAAGGAACCGCGGGTTGTTGTCGTGAGTGGAGGCGCAGGCGCGCACGCAATCGTCACAGCGGGTGCAACGCTCCAGGTCGATGAGCATCGTCGCGGAGCCGTTGAAGTAGCGGTGCTCCGTCAGGAATTCCATCACGTCAGGTCCGATGTGCGCGCCGGCGTCCGCCTCGGCGGCGGCCTCGAAATCGCCACGGGCGGCGGGAGCCCCGGTCAACTCGGGGATCAAGTCTGCCGGCAAGGTCGGCAGGACCACCTGTTCCATCACGCGGGTGGGGATGACGATGACGTGCGTGTAGCCGATGACGCTGAGCGAGTGCTGAAGGGTGACGGGGTTGTCCTTGTTGCGGAAGTTGTGCGCGATTTCAGCGAAACCGTAGTCGCGGCCCGCGCCCAGGTAATTCAGAGTCCGCTGGCCGTTGCCGAACTTCTGGCTGAGCCGCGCGAAGCCGGAGCGGATGAGCACGACGCCATTCGGATAATCGCCCTCGCTTGCGATGACGGTTTCCTGCGTCCTGGCGCTGCTCGCGCCCTTGGACCATTCGTAGTCACCGTGGGTGGCGAATTCGGTCTCGGCCATCACAAGCATCAGTTGTTCAGGTGTGAGGTGGCCGAAGCAGGGAATCTCGCGCAGATGCGTGGCGAGCGCCCGCTCGCGGTAGGTTTCTTCGATGTGCTTCCGCAGGCTTTCGTCGTATCTCATCAGGTCGCGCAAGCCCTGCCAGCGGACTTCGAGCATCTCGGTGCCCTCAGCCGCGGCAAAGACCGTCGCACTGCGCGGCGACCGGGTCAGCGCGGCGAGTTCGCCGAAGAATTCGCCGGCCTGCATTTCCGACGTGCGATGCTCGTCGAGCACGCGGGGGACATCTTGAAGGAAGACCTTCACTTCCTTGCCGGCCTGGCGGGCGGCAACGCGCGAATCCTGCTTGAGCTGGCTCGGTGTTCGGATCTCGGGCTGTTTGGAGTTGGACCACAATTGCGCGAAGGCGCGGAACCAGCCGACCTTGCGGGTCTCGCGCCGCCCGAGCACGGAGTTGGGCAGGCCTGGCTGCAACACGACGCGCACGGACCCGCTCAACACCATGAACGCCGACGTGCCGTAGTCGCCCGCGCGCACAATGAGTTCGCCCTTGCCGAAGGTCCGCACGCGCATGTCGTGCTTGAGGATGTCCGCGAGCGAGGTGCGCTTCGGAAATCCATTCGGGTCCATCTCCTTGAACGGCGCAACCTTGAGAAGTCTTGCGACCTGCGCGTCGCCCAATCCTTCGGGCTCGAACGGATTGTCGAATCGTCCGGGTCGCTGGATGATGGTCGGGGTTTCGCTCATCGTCGGCGCTCGGGGGCGTCAGGCGTCGAGCACGAGGTCGCCCGCGGGCTGCGCGATGCACGTGAGGCAGGACCCGGCCTCGGGCGGGTTGTCAGGATCTTTCGTGTGCTTGAACTTGCCTCCCTTGACGGCGACCACGCACGAGCCGCAGCCGCCGGTGCAGCAGCCGGAGTCGATGTGCACGCCTTGCGCCTGCGCGAACTTCAGCACGTTCTCCGCGCTGGGATCCCAGCCGCACGTCTTGCCGGACTTGCTGAATGTGACGGTAAACTTGGAGAGGAATGCCGTTTCGCTCGCAGTCCTCGGGGGCGCTTTCTTCTTCACCGTGGCCGGTCCGAACGCCTCGTAGTGGATTTCCTTTTCGGGCACGCCCCAACTTTCGAGCCCCTCGTTGAGGGTCTGCATGAAGGGCCCGGCGCCGCACAGGTAGTATTCGTAGTTGTTCGACGGCAGCAGTTCCTTGAGCAACTCCGGCGTCACGCGCGAGGCGTGGTGGTAGTCGCGTCCCTTGACGTCTCCTTTGCCCGGCCGGCTGTAGCACACGTGCAACCGGATGTTGTCATGAGCCTCGGCGAGCGTCTGGATTTCCTCCTTCAACATGTGCTCCTGCGTGCTGCGGACGCCGTAGAAGAACCACACTTCGCGCTTCGAACCACTCGCCGCGACGGCCTTCGCCATGCTCAACATCGGCGTCACGCCGATGCCCCCTCCGAGCAGCACGATGGGATTCGGCTTGGCCATGTCGAGGTAGAAGTGCCCGGTCGGCGCCTTGACGTTGAGGATGTCGCCTTCCTTGACCGCGTCGCAGAAGTAGCTCGACGCCACGCCCGGCGGGAGGTCCGGTTTGTCTGCGGGAGGGCCTTCCTTCTTGATGGTCACGCGGTAGTGCGTGGTGTGAATCGGGCCGTCGCTGAGCGAATAGCAGCGCACCACGGGCTTGTCGCGGCCGGGAACATCGAGCGAGAAAGTGAGATACTGGCCCGGCTTGAACGGCGGCAACGGCTTGCCATCATGCGGCGCGAGGTGAAACGAATACACGCCGTCGCATTCCTTGATTTTCTTCGAGACGGTGAACTTCCGGTAACCATTCCAGAGATCCTTGGCCGCCTGCTTGTCCTGCCACTCGGAACGGGCAGACTTGACGAGGAGTTCAAGCCGTTCGCGCTCGAGTGTGCGCTGGGTTCCCTCGCCGACGACGCGACGGAGGGTTGACGCCAGCATCACGAGCACTTGAACGGCGAGTGCGGCGATGATCAAACACCCCAGCGTCAGGCCAAGGTTTCCGCCAAGCGCGGCTTGCGCCTTGTCAATGAGGGGTTGCATTCAGGTGGGGCTTCACTTAACAAAAGCGACGTGGCAAGACAACCCAGAATTCTCCACCCGCACGCGGTCCGGCTGCAGCCAGCTCTCATTCTTTTCGTCGTCACGGCCTTTCAATGTTCCTCGATCGGCGCTCCGTCGAAGTTTTTGGGGATCGAATCCTGCAGCAGTTCCGGGTGCCACGGCGGGGCAGGGGAGATGCGCCATCAAGTGGACACCTGGCGGCGGCTCGACTTTCACGCCCGTGCCGCCAACACCCTCACCAGCGCGCGCTCGGAGCAAATCGCCAAGGCTGCGGGAATCGCCGACGCCACGAAGAGCGTCCGCTGCACCACCTGCCACGCGCCGTTCCATGAGGTGCCGGCCGCGGCGTTTGCCAAGACCATCCCGCCGGGCGTCGGCGTCTCCTGCGAGAATTGCCACGGGCCCGCGGAGCGTTGGCTGCTTTCCCACACTCGCAAGGATTTGTCGCACGCGGACAAGGTGGCGGGCGGCCTCCGCGATTTGCGCGATCTCCACACGCGCGCCAGCTCCTGTGTCGCGTGCCATCAAAACGTCGAGACGCCGCTTATCAACGCCGGCCATCCGGAACTCATCTTCGAACTTGACGGGCAAAGCGTCACGCAGCCCCGGCATTGGATCGAACGCGGCAACTACAACGGTGGGCGCGCCTGGCTCGTGGGACAGGCGGTGGCGCTGCGGGAAATCAGTTCGCAACTCGCCAAGGAACCCGCCAATGCCGCGCTCGCAGCGCGATGGTCCGCGCTCGTGTGGCTGCTTCAAAAGGCGGCCGGAGCGGATGAGTCACTTCCGACGCTCCGCGCCGTGAGTGCCGAGATCTCGACCTCCAACGCGGCCAAAGCTCAGGAGGCCGCTGATGACCTCGCTCGAAAGGCCGGGGCCAGCGACTGGACAGCCAAGACGAGCGCGGACGCGATTCGCTTGCTTGCCGCGGCGGCGACGGACTTCCGTGACAAGGGGCAGTCGCCGCTGATTCACGCGCGGCGCGCCGAGCGCCTTGTGCTCGCGCTGGACCGGCTCGCGACCGCGCTCGGACGGAAGGACCTCGACGTGGAAATCAACGCCCTCTTCTCCATGGCGCAATCGGTGCCGGATTTCGACCACAAGCGAGCGGGGGAGTTCGGCGCAACCCTTGAACAACTCGCGAAGAAAGCCGGTGACCGCGCCCCGTCGCGCTGAGCGGCGGCAGTCGGAATCTCGTCAAGGCTTCCGCGGACAGTTGCTACTTGGGGCGGAACTGCGCTTTGGCTTCCGGCATCGCCTTCTGTAAATCGGCAATCCGCTTCTCGTCCACGGGGTGCGTTCGCAAAAACCAGAGTTGGCCGCCACCGCGGCTTTTGTTGTAGGCGGCAAACCGTTGCCAGAACTTCACGGCTTCCTCGGGGTCGTAGCCGGCACGCGCCATGTAGAGCAGGCCGAGTTTGTCCGCCTCGGATTCTTGAGTGCGATTATGAGGAAGTTCCCAGCCGAGAGTCGTCCCGAGTCCGTAGGCTTGGGTCCATGCGGCGCGGGTGCGCGGATCACTGCTCGCGAGTGCCTGGTTGAGCATCTGAGCTCCCAGTTGAAACATCATCGCCTCGCTGATACGTGCGGCCCCATGCCGAGCCACCGCGTGCGCGACTTCGTGGCCCATCACCGCGGCGAGTCCCGCTTCGTCCTTCGTGATGGGGAGTATGCCGGTGTATACCGCCACTTTGCCACCGGGCATGCAGAAGGCGTTCGCCTCATTGTTCTCCACGACCACAAACTCCCACTGCGCACCCTGCAACGGCGCGACCGCGGCGATCCGCCGGCCCACCCGCTGCACCATCGCCTGCAGGCCGGCGTCCGCGCTGAGCCGGGACTGGCTCTTCATCTGGTTGAAGCTGGATATGCCCAGTTCCATCTCGGCTTGCCGCGGTATGAGGTTCAACTGCCGCCGTCCTGTCTCCGGGACTGTCATGCACCCGCTGGTGAGGGACACTCCGATCGTCACCAGCAACAACAACTGACCTTGGGTCGCGTGGGGTTTCATGGCCTCATGGAACACGACTCGGCGACCGTGCGCAAGTCGACTTCGTCCCTTTGCGCCGCCGTTGGTGCACACGGAGAGAGGCCA